>CAVHSB010000134.1:0-5155 GCA_963638635.1 Flexilinea sp. | reverse complement strand
CTACAGACTTCCTTAATTATGAGACTGTAAAGAGCATTACCACAAACTATACTGTCACTTCTGATTATACTAATATGCCTATTCCTATGGATATCGTATATGTGAATAGCAGAGTATTTGCTCAGATTGTAATTAAGGAGTCTGATACTTCATATATTTTAGGATTTGCTGAATACAATGAGACTGCTCAGCAATGGGAATGGATACCAGATAATTACACCCAATACACGGGTTCTAAGACTATGGACTCTTATTGCCTTCCAGCTCTATACGTCAAGGATAATGTAATATATGGCACGTATTCGGGACATGAGTTCTTCTCATATGATACAGATGCTAATGAGTATAAGGAACTCTCTGAGATATTCCGCACATCTCTGGTTTCTATAATATCCATTGCATATAACATAAAGCATTCAGTAGTCTATCCGCCTCGATATGCATATAGGACGGAGTCAGATGGGACTAAGAAATACTCTAGGTATCAAGAATGGGACATTATGAAAATCACGGCAATCGATTATAGCGCTGCGCTGGATAAGATAATGCTAACCTGCAGATATGATACTGATGAGATGTATATATATTTTACCTATCAGTATGATACAGCTACTAATACTGCTAAAAGCCTATCGCCGGTAGTAGCGAATATGAATATAAAAGTGCTTCTATTGCCTCTATGCCAATACGCGGAGACAGATAATGACTATATAGCCATAGCGGGCAGTACTGCATATGCTAATACTATTGCAAGCTCAGACAAGATGAACATCATAATGAACAATGTTTATTTTGAAGATCTGTTTGATTATTACAATGGCACAAAGACAGCTGAGAATATCCTATTCCCTTATCCTTCTACTGTCGGAGATGTATATAAGGGCTATGCGCAGAACTGGGCAGATGCGCTCAAGAATGTCTTAGAAAAAAAGATACTATGGGAATACGATAAGAAGCGCCTTATAAGAAATGATGAGGAGACTCTAACCTTCAATTGTGTAGTCCCTTTCTTCACTATGAACAAGATGATAGTAAGAGAGACAGAGGATAAGTATGAGATCTTTCTTGCGTGTCCTCTGTTTAAGTTCGCTAATAATGTAATGGTAACTATATTCCCTACATTCTGGGATGATGATTATCTGTTAGGAGTGGATATGTATTCTTATGCTGGATATTATCTTTTTGAGATCTGTCCTAATTCCGATATGTATCCGATTATCTCAATCAACAAGGACTCAGATGAGCTTATGAGTGCAACTTTCACTTGGGATTTTCCTGCGCAATTGACTACAGATGAAAAGATAGGAGTAGTAGCAAGGAATGATTTCTTCAATGATCTATTGAAATATACAAGCGCTGGCTTGACGTAATTAAGGAGATAAGATGGCAATCGAATACAAGAAGAGCATCACGCTTACTAAAGACAGTACAATATATGGGCACCAGAGCTTAGATGAAGGCGGTTTCCCTGCTGATGCTGGTAATGCTAAGGTGTCCCAGGTACTGGATCTTGCAGAGAATCAGACAGTTGATACTCTTAAGCAAAGCATAACCATAACGACAGACAGCTCTAACACGCTTCTCTATCACTTCAATATAGGAGGAGAGAGTGTTGCTACATTCACTGTTCCTTCTGATAAGTTCTTGAAGAGCGTGTCTTATGATACAGCTACAAGAGAGCTTGTCTTTACATTCGTAACATCAGAGGGCGAGAATGTAGTAAGGGTTGATATGTCAGCGCTTGTAGATACCTACACGGCGGGCAACGGCTTAGCGCTATCTGGCAATGTATTCTCAGTAAGGATTAAGGGCACAGAGACAAGGCTCTCGGTATCCTCTGATGGCTTATCGATTGACCTCTCTGATATCATTGCCCTGATCGATACAGAGCGCACTCAGAGACAGAATACTTACACAGACCTCGATGCAAGGATAGTAGTCATTGAAAACAAGATGACTGAGATAGATGCAGCTGTTACTACTTGCACTACTAAGGCACAGGAAGCTTCGGCTAGCGCAAGCTTAGCAAGCGGGCACGCTACAACCGCATCTGAGAAGGCTACAGCAGCATCCAACAGCGCAAGCCTTGCATCTGGTTATGCAACCAATGCCAACACATATAAGACTGAAGCTGAGACAGCAAAGAATAATGCAGAGGCTTATGCCTCCAATGCATCAGATTCGGCTGATACGGCATCAGCTAAAGCTACAGCAGCTTCAACATCAGCATCCAATGCATCAGAATCAGCAGATACAGCATCAACTAAAGCCACTGAAGCTTCCACATCAGCCTCCAATGCATCGGCAAGTGCTACGCTAGCCAGCACCAAGGCAACAGAGGCTTCTGCATCAGCTTCTACAGCATCCACAAAGGCAAGCGAGGCAGCTGCAAGCGCTACAAAGGCAAGTGCTTCTGAGGCTAATGCAAAGACAAGTGAGACGAATGCCAAGGCAAGCGCTACAACCGCATCCACAAAGGCTACAGAGGCATCAACATCAGCATCCAATGCATCCGCAAGCGCTACAAAGGCCAGCGGATATGCTACAGAGGCTATAAGCGCTAAGAACACTGCTAAGCTCTGGGCGATATCTGAAACGATAGTAGAAAGCACAGACTACTCTTCTAAGTATTATGCTAATAAATCTAAGGAATACAGAGACGAGGCTGAAACTTTCTCTAAACAGCTCTGCTACTTCCGAAAGCAGTCCTATGCGGTATCAGCCAGCGCTGGGGCGAGCGCAATCACAATCCCATCAGAGGCGCAGTACAGACCGCTTGCTGATATCCTATTCGTGCACAACAAGGGCGTGTTCCTCAAGGAGGATACCGACTACACGAAGAGCGATACAGGCATTGTATTGGCTACAGCTCTTACTGCAGATACGACAATAGAGTTCGATGTATTAAGAGCCGTATCCACAGAAAGCCAGAGCTATGATTTACTCAAGGGCGATAAGGGAGACAAGGGGGAGGATGGACTATATAGCAAGGCTCAGCTCTTGGATATGATCTACCCAGTAGGAGCCATATACACATCTCTCAAGAACGTATCCCCTGCAGGTACTCTAGGCGGGACTTGGGTGTCTATACAGAACAGATTCCTGTATGCAGAGGGCGCAGAGGGAGCTGGCACAGAGAATGGCTCATCCACACATAGCCATACTATAACAGTCAATGGACATACGCTGACAGTTGATGAGATGCCTAATCACTGGCATGGCTTATATCTGTATGATAATACCTCGATCAATACTAATCATGATACTGGATGGAATCAGTATGGTAAGGTACCACACGCTGACTGGCATTCATCTGATTACTATAGATATGCATACTTTCATGACTCAGGTGCTTATGATGATTACTTCGAGCACGTGGGAGGCAGTGGCTCTCACTCTCATACCGCATCCTCTGCAAGCGCATCGAGCCTACCGCCATATCTGAGAGTCTACATGTGGCAACGCACAGCTTAAATAACAAGGAGTAAAACATGATATACAACGAAGACAAGACACAGACACTAGAGAATCCAGATCTAAGCCTCGGATACCTCAAGGACGACTCCATCACTACCCATCACGATGCAGTGATAGTACACCATGATGCAGTAGCCCATGTCGAGGAGCAAGGGCATTACGAGACTATCAGAGAGTATCCCAACGGAGGCAAGGACGTTAAATGGGTAGTAGATGTTGAGGGAGTAGAGGGCAATGAAGCATACGATGAGACTGTAACAGAAGCCTACGATTCTACTGAGCATTTCCAGATCTACATCCCATACACCGAGGAAGAGCTTAAGAGGAGGAAGGCAAGCAATGCCATAGCATCTAACAAGGCACTCTTGAGTGATACAGACTACACGATACTCAAGTTCATGGACTCTTACATCAAAGCCAATCCTGCGCTATTGGCAGAGTTCGAGGCGAAGTATGCAGGAGTGCTAGCTGAGCGGGCTAGTGCAAGAGAGGCTATCAACGAGGCTGAGGCTATCATAGGAGAGTGAGATGAACTACGTGCTATCAGACGGAAAGGAACAGATATCGCTCATTGATGCAGTATATCCGATAGGGGCGATATATATATCAGTGAATGCTACTAGCCCAGCATCATTCCTCGGTGGTCAATGGGCACAGATAAGCGCAGGCTATGCTCTATGGACTGCTACTGAAGGGGCAGGAGGATTTATATCAGCAGGCTTGCCTAATATCAAAGGAAGCTACTCCGATAGAGGAGTTAATATAAGTGCGAGTATAGTATCTGGAGCATTTACAAAAGAGGCAGATAATACTACACAATTCTATACAGGATGGACTGGATATGATGAGAGAGCTAAGTTAAATTTCAATGCTGCCGATTACAACTCTATATACGGCAATTCTTCCACCGTCCAGCCACCAGCCTACAAGGTCTACGCATGGAGGAGGACTGCCTAAGCGGGGCTAGTATATTCAGTATATTCAGTGTAGTATTTGATTGTAGGGCATAAGCCACTATACACCTCGGAGGTCGAGTATGCTAGCATCGCCATCCTTGGGAAGAGCCACTGGCAAGGTGGTTCTTTTTTTTGACCACACCAAACGCTATAAAATATCATAAAACGCAAAGGCATACGCACTGCGGACCAAGTTGGGACTTTTAGATGAAATCAGAAACAGGACAGTCCAATGCAGCTGCAAGTTTTTTTGCCATATTCTTGCTTATTGATTTTCTTCCGTGTTCCATATCAGATATGTATTGTTTTTTTACTCCAACCAAATCTGCAAGCTTTGTCTGGGTGAAGCCTCTTTCCTTTCTGTAGAATGCAAGATTGACTGGTGGTGTCATAACTGCTTTGATTCCCTTATACCAATCAGTTTCAGTTACTTTTACAAGATCATTATCATCATCTTGAACTTGTACTGCATCTCCATATTCTTTTTTCAGATAGTCCAGAAAAGAAGGCGATATAGTCCCCTCAATCTTGAAATCATTAATATGGGGCTGATTCACGACTACCAACATAGTAAACCTCCACGACGTATTGTCCGTTTTCGCATTGCCAGCAAGCAATCCAGTGATAGCTTCTCTATAGTATTAACTTGACAGAGCCTACCACGGATAAGGCATACGCACTGCGGACCAAGTTGGGACTTTTAAATGAAAAGAGCTACAGGG
>CAVHSB010000133.1:0-5273 GCA_963638635.1 Flexilinea sp. | reverse complement strand
ATATAAGGCCATCGATTGCGCTATTGCTTCAATAATAAAAAAGGGCTCTGTTTCAGAAGCTTGGAAGATTTAAGCTGAAGAGGTTTTTGCAGCAAGAGGAAGATATAAATTAGTCTTATTGATAATCATTATTATTAATATTGACATTGAAATGATTATCATTTATCTTTTAGCTATCTTAGATGAACGAAACCACAGACTAAGGATTCATTGAGATAGGAGTGTAATATGAAATACAGATGTACTATTTGCGGTCATATCTATGACGAGGATAAAGAAGGCGTAAAGTTTGCAGAGCTTCCTGCTGATTGGAAGTGCCCAACATGCAAGGCACCAAAAGATAAGTTCGTTCCAATGGAAGAGAATATGGCTTGGGCATCAGAGCATGTAATCGGAGTTGCAAAGGATGTACCAGAGGATATAAAGAATGATCTCAGAGCTAACTTCAATGGAGAGTGCTCAGAGGTTGGAATGTACCTTGCAATGTCAAGGGCAGCATTCAGAGAAGGCTACCCTGAGGTTGGTCTATATTACGAGAAAGCTGCCTTTGAAGAAGCAGAGCATGCAGCTAAGTTCGCAGAGCTTCTTGGAGAGGTTGTATCATCTTCAACAAAGAAGAATCTTGAAGCAAGAGTTGAAGCAGAGTTCGGTGCAACAGAGGGAAAGACTGACCTTGCAAAAAGAGCGAAGGCTCTTAACCTAGATGCTATCCATGATACTGTCCATGAAATGGCTAGAGATGAGGCTAGACATGGTAAAGCCTTCAAGGGACTTCTGGAAAGATACTTCTCTAACAAGTAAAAGCTTACAAATGGCACCCGTAAAAAGGTGCCTTTTCTTTAACGTTTGAAATATAGATTATCTGCTGTCTTGTAGAATACAGCCTCTCTTTCAGCCTCATCAAAGCATTCTGCTATATACTCTATTTGCTTATCATATGAGAGCTTACATACAGTCGATGGAGCATCAGACCCCCACATTAGTCTATTTATGCCTATGATTCTTTTAGCTTCCTTTACATAGTGCTGTGCAGTCTTGAATGGATACTCCTCTGGTCTTACCTTCCAGAATAGTGCAGCAAGATCAAAGAATATATTTTCCCTATTCATAATCTCTATCTCACGGTCGAATATTGCCCCATGCCCCAGCTTAAAGGATCCTAGGTGACAGACGACTACAGGAAGTGTCTTGAATGTATTTGCTATATTTCTGATAGCATCTGCCTGATGGCTCCCGTCTCCTGGGCTTCCAAGGTCAAATACCACTACTCCTCCAATAGCTTCAATATGGCTATAAATATCCATCATCATCTTTGAATCAAGTGGAAAATCCGGATGTGAGCCCATGATCCCACAGCCTGTAGATACTTCAAATTTAAAGATCTTGAACTTAAGTCCATTAATAAGATACTCAAATATCTCATTGCTGTTTCTGCACCAGGGGTCAAATGTTCCAGCTCCAGCTACAAGCCCGGGATACTCTCTAATGCATGATGCAACATATTCATTTGCAAAGCCTAGAAATCCACCTTGCATCAATACTATCTTCTCAACATCAGATTTCCTTGCGAGTTTCCATAGACTATCTATCGTGAAGGATCTATCTCCATATCCATCTGGAACAATCTTCTGTTCCTTTCCTGTTGCCCAGATTCCTTTTCCATCTCCTATAGCTCTGAGCTCTCCATCAGCCCCAAAGCCTGTAAGCGTGTCAAAAGCATGTGCATGTGCGTCAATTATTTTCATGCTTTCAAGGATAATTTCACTCATCTTTATTGTCAAAAACATTATTCATATGTCAAAAAATGACACTAAAACCTAAAAATTACCATGCTACTTGTATTTGAAAAATGGCACAGATAATTAATTTAAGTGGTCATATCCACTTGGAGGTTTTAAATGAAAAAAGGATTAGCTATAGCTCTAATGCTTGCTCTTTCTGTTTGCATGGTATTTGCAAATGGATCAAAAGAAGCTACATCAGCTTCAAAAGACATTCAGCTCAGAATGATGTGGTGGGGCGGCGACTCACGCCATAAGCCTACTCTAGCAGCTCTTGAAAAATATCATGAACTCAATCCTAATGTAACTGTAGAAGGTGAGCCTAATGGTTGGGATGGATACTACCAGAAGATAGTTACTCAGATTGCTGGCGGCACAGCTGCAGATCTTGTTCAGATTGACCAGCCATGGTTTGCAGAGCTTTGCTCAAGAGGCGAGGTATTCGTAAACCTCAGCGACAACCCAAACATCGATCTTTCAGAGTTTGATTCTAAATTCCTCAATAACTATTGTTCTTATAATGGCAAGATCTATGGCCTTCCTACCGGAACTAACGTAAATACTCTTATTGTTGATAAGTCTATGCTCAAGGCAGCTGGTATCGATGAGAATACAGTATTCACATGGGACAACATCATCACAATCGGAAAAAAGCTCCATGAATACAATCCCAATTGGTATCTAAACGGTGCAACTCCAGACCACATGAGATTCTGGTTTGAGATGTATATGGCACAGCTAGCTGGTGGTGTTGTAGATGAAAATGGCAAGGTAATGTTCACAGAGGCTCAGGCTACACAGGCATTCGAATACTTCCAGAAGTGGTTCGACAATAATGTAGTTGCTCCATTTGCTCAGACTTCCCTATTCTATCAGAAGTTCGCAGAGAACCCAGAATGGGTAAATGGCAATATGTGTATTGCATGGACATGGACAAGCTCTATGTATAAGGACTTCGGAGGCAGAACTGGCTTCTCTACAACTACTCTTCCTGTAATGGATGGTGCTAAGAACAGTGGTGTTCTTCTTCGCCCATCACAGCTCTATGTAGTTCCATCAGCATCTGCAAATCCAGATGAAGCAGTTAAGCTCCTTGCATTCATGTCTTATGACAAAGAAGCAGCAGCTATTCTTGGAACAGCTCGTGGAGTACCTTCTTCAAAGACTTCCCTAGAGATCGCAGCAGCTCAAGGTGCTATCACAGAGCTCACAGAGAAAGCTACAAATGAGGGTGTTGCACAGGCAGGAGATCCTCAGAGCGCATATCAGATGAATTCCCAGGTTATGCAGGCCATGCAGGACGTAATCGATGAATTCGGATTTGGAAAGCTCTCAGCTAAGGAAGCTGGTGCAAAGATGGTTAGCCATCTCAATGAAACATTGAAGTCTCTTTAATGTCTGATTTAAGTGTCCGTCTCTCCGGGCGGACACTCTTTTTAAAGGATTTGATATGAACCTAAAACATTCAAGAAAGTATCAATATGTTGGGCTAGTATATATCATGCCTTGGATAATAGGCTTCTTGGTATTGCAGCTCTATCCTCTTATAAATTCTTTCTTATACTCATTCTCAGACTTTTCCATGATTGGAGATTCCCACTTCGTCGGACTCTCTAACTATGCAAAAGCTTTCAAGACTCCAGAGTTCTGGAAGTCTCTAAAAGTAACTTTCTACTATGTGTTGATGGCAGTACCTTGCAAGATTGCTTTTGCTCTTCTTATTGCTATTATTCTCAATCAGAAGCTTAAAGGTATTAACTTCTTCAGAACACTCTACTACCTTCCATCTATCCTTGGTGGCTCCGTAGCTATTTCAGTTCTTTGGAAATACCTTTTCATGCAGAAAGGCATCATCAATGGCCTTCTTCTCAAGATTGGCATTCATGGTCCAGATTGGCTGGGCTCAACTACTTGGGCTCTTCCTACTGTTGGTCTTGTTACAGTATGGCAATTCGGATCTTCAATGCTTCTCTTCCTAGCAGGTCTTAAGAACATTCCGGAGTGTCTCTATGAGGCTGCAGATCTCGATGGAGCTAGAACAATGAGAAAGTTCTGGTCTATTACTCTTCCTGAGCTCTCTCCTATAGTTCTTTTCAATCTCATCATGCAGATGATCAATGCATTCCAGGAATTTACCCCTGCTTATGTTATTACACAGGGAGGCCCATTAAAGAGCACATACCTATATGGCCTAATGCTATATGATCAGGGCTTCAAGTTCTTCAAGATGGGTTATGCTTCAGCACTCTCTTGGATACTCTTCATAATCATTATGATTTTCACATCTATGACATTCGGATCTTCTCAGTCATGGGTACACTACGGAGATGAGTCATGAGAAAAAAGACACCTGTTAAACTAGTAATTTCATATATTTTTCTTATCATTCTTGCTTATGTGATGATCTATCCTCTTCTATGGATGGTCGGAGCAGCCTTCAAGACCAATGATGAGATATTCGGAACAATCGGAATTCTCCCAAAGCACCCTGTATATGGTGCATTTAAGGCTGGCTGGGCAGGAACTGGAAAGTATGGCTTTGATACCTTCCTCAAAAACTCATTCCTGCTTGTAATTCCTACTGTATTATTCACTGTAATATCCTCAACTCTCGTTGGATATGGCTTTGCAAGATTCAACTTCCCAGGAAAGAAGATTCTTTTTAAATTGATGATTGCTGCATTGATGCTTCCATCAACCGTAATCATCATTCCAAGATATATTCTCTTCAAGGACTTTGGATGGCTTAACTCATATCTGCCATATTGGATTCCTGGACTACTTGCCTGCTCATCATTCTTCAACTACATGATGGTACAATTCTTCAGGGGCTTACCATTAGAGCTTGATGAGTCTGCGAAGATTGACGGTTGCAATAGCTTTACTATTCTTACACGCATTTTGATGCCTCTATGTAAGTCTGCTATTTTCTCAGTAATCGTATTCCAGTTCGTATGGACCTGGAACAACTTCCTAGAAGTACTCATATACATCAACTCTGTAGCTAAGTACCCTGTAGCACTTGGACTGAGAATGACTATGGATATTGGATCAGAGTTCGATTGGAACCAGATCATGGCAATGTCTATCGTTGCTATAGCTCCTCCAGTTATTCTATTCTTTGCTGCGCAGAAGTACTTCGTAGAGGGTATTGCTACAACAGGAATGAAAAACTAGTTACATCAATAACTGAGATAAAGGCTGCGCAATGCAGCCTTTTCTTCATAAAATCAAATAAGAGCAATTAGACTAAATAGAATCTTATTCTCAAGCTCAGTCTAAAGCATTCGGACAAGTAAATATCAGCAAAGAGCTCTAGGCTTAGCTTTATCTCTATTGTTTCTTAATACACTTTCTTTTATTTGCATTATTACTTTGCCATAAATCCTGTATTAATCTTATACTAGGCCATCTCTCCGATAAGAAATCATATACGGCTATTATAATTCAAAAAGTGAGCAAGATTTCTTTTAGTTATAACGATATAGCGCA
>CAVHSB010000132.1:2657-5298 GCA_963638635.1 Flexilinea sp. | reverse complement strand
GCTAGCCTTCTCTGAGTCCTATATAGCAAGGAACAGGGCATCTGTTCAGAATGCTAATCCTCTCTATAAGAACGAGAGAGTAGTAATACCTATCAAGGCAGCTAATAGACCCGATGATAAATGCTATATTTCAGGTGCTTCTTCTTCTGGCGCTACTATATTCTCCGAGCCCTTTGAGCTGGTAGAGCTAAACAACAATGTAGTTCTTGCTGATGAG
Source organism: Flexilinea sp. (assembly GCA_963638635.1). Classification (GTDB taxonomy): domain Bacteria; phylum Spirochaetota; class Spirochaetia; order Sphaerochaetales; family Sphaerochaetaceae; genus Ornithospirochaeta. Next base: position 5,081 of record CAVHSB010000132.1, on the reverse strand, counting down.
AGAATAAGAGAAGAGAAGCTTAAAATCATACATGAGCTTTCTGAAAAGGTAAGAGCTGAAATTCATTTTCTTGAAAAGCTCAGAAAATTCATAGGCGAATTTGACTATCACTATTCATTTGCTATCTGGGCAAGAAAGAATCATGCAAAGCACCCAGCGCTCTCAGCTTCGATAAATCTAATTAAGGCACGTCATCCACTCTTAGGAGCTAAGGCAGTACCAATAGATATAAAGCTTGATGAAAAGGAGAAGGTGCTTGTTCTATCAGGTGCCAATGCAGGCGGAAAGACAGTAACAATGAAAACCATAGCTCTATGCCATATGCTATATCAGATGTCTGGCTTCGCGCTTTGCGATGAGCTATCTACGCTTGTTATATTCTCATCATTCTATTCAGATATAGGAGATGGGCAGTCTATAGAGGATTCTGCATCTACCTTCTCGTCCCATATGGCGAATATAGCACATATATTGAAGAGTGCAGATAAGTCTTCCCTTATTCTCTTAGATGAGCTTGGATCAGGAACAGATCCTGAGGAGGGATCCGCTCTATCGATTGCCATACTTTCCTATCTTGCGGATAAGGCCAGGCTTACTCTTACTACAAGCCACTACCAGGCCTTGAAGAACTATGCCTATACAAGCTCCAACATGGCTAATGCTTCTATGACCTTTGATGAGAAGAGCGGGTATCCAACATATAGAGTGCTTCAGGGAATCCCCGGAGAAAGCTATGCGATATCTGCAGCTAAAAGAGCAGGAATTGATAAAAGCATCATTGAGAATGCAGAAGAGATGCTTGGAAAGGAGCGAGAGACAAGCTCTAAGATAATCACTGCCTTATTATCTAAATCGAGAACACTCGATAAGAAGATAACAGAGGCTGAGCTAATCAGAAAGAGAGCAGAGAAGAGAGAGGAAGAAGCTCTGAGGAGAGAAGAGGAGCTCAAGGCAAAGATTCTTGCACTTGAGAAGAAGGGCTATAGCGAAATTGATGACTACCTTAAAGAAAAGAGACGAGAGGTTGAACGTCTCATAAAGGATATTAAGAGCGGTAAGCTTACTAAAGAGAACAATCAAAGGGTACACCAAAGCTTAGATGCGATAGATAAGAGACGAAATGAGATAAAGACCACCATAAAGGAGAAGGAGCTTATAAATGAGGCTTCTGATCTCACATTCACTCCTGGTGAGAATGTTCTATGCTCTTCTTCGAGAACTCCTGGGAAGATAATCGAGGACAGAGGAAGAGGCCGCTACTATGTTGAGCTTTCAAATGGACTCAAGATGGAGCTTAAGGCGTCTATGCTCTATAAGGCTAAGACGGAGGCCAAGGCAGAGGTAATGCACTATGGTGCATCTAGAAAAGCCAGCTATGAGATGGATATAAGAGGCTATAGCGTAGAAGAGGCTGAGAGAGCACTTGATGATCAGATGGAGAGTGCAATACTTTCAGATCTTACATCCTTTTCGATAATACATGGCTATGGAGATGGCATTCTCTCAAGATTCGTTCATAGCTATTTGAAAAAGCGCAAAGAAGTAAAGGATTACCGCTTTGCGCTGCCAGAGGATGGTGGTATGGGAAAGACCTACGTTACGCTTTCTTTCTGAAATTGACTTGGGAGATTATCACAGCAGAGAAGAGGAGTGTGCATCCGAAGATCTCACGAGGTGTCATTCTCTCGCCTAGGATAATTGCGCCGCCTATTGCAGCAAATACGCTTTCAAGAGACATTGCGAGTGTAGCAGGAGTTGCATCTACATATTTCTGACCTATTATCTGAAGAGTGTATGCAACACCGCAAGAGAATATGCCTGCATATAGAATGCTTATTGAGGCTGCTCTTATAGCGTCAATTGAAGGAGCTTCAACTGAGCACATGCCAATGAGGCATAGAACTCCAGCAACGAGATATTGCATGAATGAAAGCTCTACACCATTAACGCCCTTTGCGAATTTATCGATTGCTGTTATGTGGAGTGCGAATACGATTGCACATAATAGAATTAAGAATTCCCCGAATAGGCTAGAGCTTGAATTTCCATTGATGGAAAGAAAATAAGCTCCGATTATTCCAATTGCTACGCATATCCAGATCTTGAGGCTGACTTTCTTTTTTGAAAATAGAGCCATCATTGGTACAAAGAGTATATATAGGCTTGTTATGAAGCCTGCTTTGCCACTGTCTGTACCTTCGTTTATTCCAGCCTGCTGCAGATAAGAGGCGAGTGCTAGAAAGGTGCCGCAAATAAGGCCTGCCTTGAGAAGGCTTTTGATATAAGCGCTATCGTTTCTCTTCTTCATAACTGATTTTATAGCTATAGGGGATAGCACTATAGCACCAATGAAGAATCTCAATGAATTGAAGGTGAAGGGACCAATAGAGTCTGCAGCAGTGCTCTGTGCAACAAAAGCAAGAC
>CAVHSB010000132.1:0-2647 GCA_963638635.1 Flexilinea sp. | reverse complement strand
CCCCAGATCAGGCTGGTAAGTAGAAGTAGGAAAATAGCATATTTCTGTTTCATTCGTTATTTATACAACTTATCACGATAATTTTCTTGCATTATGCATTCTTCTATTTTTATAATTGAGCTTTCAGAGGTGATATTATGTCAGATTATATGAATGGAACAGGTATTCAATACCATTTGCATATAAAGAAGGGGGATGTCGGAAGATATGTAATCATGCCAGGAGATCCGAAGCGTGTACCTCTTATTGCGAAATACCTAGATGATGCTAAGGAGATTGCGGACAGCAGAGAATTCGTAACCTATACAGGCTACCTTGATGGAGAGATGGTAAGTGTTACTAGCACAGGAATAGGTGGCCCTTCTGCAACCATCGCAATGGAGGAGCTATATAAATGCGGTGCAGACACCTTCATAAGAATGGGGACATGCGGCGGCATTGCGCTTCCTGTAATGGGCGGAGATGTAGTAATAGCAACTGGAGCTGTAAGAATGGAAGGCACAAGCCGTGAGTATGCACCAATAGAGTTCCCAGCTGTTGCTGACTATGACATTGTAATGTGCTTAAGACGTGCATCTGATAAGCTTAAGCTGAAGAGCCACACAGGTGTAGTACAGTGCAAGGATAGCTTCTATGGCCAGCATGAGCCGGAGGTGATGCCAGTATCCTATGAGCTTATGAATAAGTGGGAGGCCTGGAAGAGACTGGGTGTTCTAGCCTCTGAAATGGAGAGTGCTGCGCTCTTTGTATGCGCTTCTCATCTTGGAGTTAGAGCTGGCAGCGAGTTCTTCGTTGTTGGCAACCAGGAAAGGGAAAGGCTTGGAATGGACAACCCAAAGCTCCATGATACAGATAATGCCATAAGAGTAGCAGTAGAGGGCGTCAGAGAGCTTATAGCACTTGATAAGTCTAGAGCCTAGTCATATAGCCTATAGCCTTTTTCAAGATAGAAGGCCTTGCGTGACTTAAGTGCATCGTCAAGGTCTTCATCCTTAGCTATCTCTTTATCAATCTCTATGAGAAACAGCTCAAGGCCAAGCTCTGTATATGCCTTTTGCAAGGCCTTAGATGGATGTATTGAAAGATCTAGCTTAAATCTTTCATCCTTATAGCTTTTTACAGCGTCTTCGCTCTTTAATAGATATATCTCATCAGTCTTTAAATTGGTTATCTTAACGATAGCTCTTATCTTCTCATTTCTCAGAAATTCACTTGGAATGCTCATAGAAGCCAATAATATCTTTTTTTTCATTTTTTCTCTAGCAGAAGATACCGGATGATTAAAATTGACACAATCAACACAATTTGTCCTTTTTTTTTGCACTAAATGAACTTATTATTATATAAGTTTGTTTTATAGGAGTAACAATGGAACAGCAGATACAAGATCTCATTTCATCTATTAAGAAGGATGGTATTGAGGCAGCAGAAAAAGAGAAGAAGAAAATCATCGATGATGCTAAGCTTCAGGCTTCCTCCATTATAAGGAAGGCAGAAGAGGATGCTAAGAAGATGAAGGCAGATGCTCTTAAGGAAATCGAGCTTGAAAAGAGCAGTGCTGAGGCTTCAATCAAGCAAGCAGGAAGAGATGTATCTCTTTCTCTTAAGAAATCAATCGAGAAGGAGTTCTCAAATATATTGAAAAGCTCTTTAGAGGAAGCTCTTCATGGAGATGTTCTTGTTAAGGTCCTTGATGGCGTACTTAGAGCAGATAGCGAGAATAAGAATGTATATTGCTACTTGTCTGAAGCAGATTTCAAAGCGTTAGAGGGCTCTCTTGCATCCCATTTCAAGAAAGAGATTGAGAATGGCCTTGAATTCAAGACATCTTCATCTATCTCGTCAGGTCTCAGAATAGAGCTTAAGGATGGCTCTGCGTATATAGATTTAGGATCAGAGGAGTGCACAGCTCTTCTATTCCCATATATCTCATCAGAGTTAAAGGAAATCTTATAGTGTCTAATTATTATTACTTTGCATCATCTCTTCCATCTCTATACATGGATAAGGAAGCTCCTATTACCTATAAGGAGTTCATGAAAAGAGCTAAAGATCAGATGAATGCTAAGGATTATAGCGATCTAGAAGAGATTACCTTCCGCCCAAGTGGTGAAAAGGCAAGGCTTCCTATCGTAAAGGAATGGGAGAGTCTTGTTTACAGGATCAATGAGATATTGACAGAGGAAAGAGCTAAGAAGCTTGGCTTAGACGATAAGGAATATAAGGCCCGCTGTCTTCCAGATAAAGTGATAGAGGATAGAGTAAAGCATATACTCTCAATAGCAGATCCATTGGAGGCTGAGAGAGAAATACTCAATCTCTACTTCGATTTTCTTTCATCTCATGAGACCTCTGATCCTTTCTCTACTAAGGCCTTGATGATTTATTCTCTTAAGCTCCAGATCAAGGAAAAAGCAGCTGGCTTCGATAAAGAGAGAGGTAAGGCAGAGTTTGATCGCTTATTTAATGATGTTAAGAAGGATATTTTCCATAAGGAGTGATTATGGCAGTAAATAGTGGCCATGTTATTGGCGTTAATGGCAACATGGTCAATGTTGCTTTTGATGACAAAGTCATTAAGAATGAAGTTGGCTATATTGTTGTCGGAGATGAGCGCCTCAAGGGTGAGGTCATCAGAGTAAATAAT
>CAVHSB010000131.1:0-5308 GCA_963638635.1 Flexilinea sp. | reverse complement strand
AGCTTTGGAAGTACTCTTAGTGACCAATACTCCTCATCTAGCCAATCTGCATCATATGGAGCTGTATCGAAGCTGGTATCTGCATAGATTATCGGCTTATTGAAGATCAATGAGTAGTCGAAGATTATCCCTAAATATACCGTACATTGAGGTTGTCATTAATCAAGTACAGTATCTTTTGGGCGGTAAATAATCTTTTCTATCAACTCACCGACCTTTTGCTCTAGTTTTTTACGAACAATTCGTCGGCGAACGACTCAAAATCTGGAATGCTGTATCAAAATTACTACTCTACTTCAGTGCCTCATATAGATGTGGATACTTCTCTATATTCTCCTTAAAAGCTCTTCTGTATAGCTCTAGCTCGTGCTCATCTGAGGCTTTAGTGCGTTCAAGTATCAGCATAGAGTAGCCATTAGCCATATCTACTCTCTCTAGCTCTTTGTAATAGCCTTCTTCTTTGAGTGCTTCTACTACATTGTTGATGATATCTGCATTTGAGCCGATGTATTCGCCTATTGGTCTTATATCGCTTGTGATCACATAGCGGGAGGTGAATATCTCCTTCGGAAAGTCATGGGCAGATGTGACATCTGAGCCATATGGCAATATGTCCATTACTCTTCTATCTGGCATTGCACGCCACCTGAATATATCAGGGCAATAGATTCCGTTATGAGGAATCATATAGACATCTCCATAGCTATTGCAATGCTCATTTATGAAGCTGTTTATATAGTCTATCTCTTCTAGGTCATTGCGATATGGAAGGCAGAGGCTTACATCTGAGAAAAGCCTAGAGCTTGGTCTTATTGGACTGTAGAAGGCTCCTAGGATATTCAATAATGCTGCTAGTGCTACTATTGCTATCAAGATAGCTTCAATAGCTATATTAGCTATCTTCATTGCTGATACTACGAATAGAATAATGCCCAGCATCATCGATGGAGCAAGAATCAGCAATTGATGATGATCTGCAGTCTGTATTATGTGAAAAAGAATGAGAGGCAGATAAAAGCTGGCAAGACCTACTATTGATAACATCCTAAGCCTCTTATCGAGGATGATTGTGAGTATATAGCCAGAGAGTACTACTATAGCGATTATAAGTCCTATGTGATGATAGTAGCTTATGAAGTTATGAAGTGTTGTATCATTCTTCCAGGATGCATAGTCTGCAATATAGTCCTTTCCGAGGAATCTATATACCATTGGTGCTAAGAATAGACATGCTCCAGCTACGGATGTGATACCAAATACAATAAGGTTCTTGAATTGCTTCATGCTTCTTCTTGCTATCGCCTCTGCTGCTATAGATATTGCAGCTACAAACCAGAAAGATACTGCATAGAATGCATACCAGCGTCTTGTATATACAATAAGAACTGTTGCTGTCCATAAATAGAAATTGCGTTCAGCATCATTTTCCTTGAAGCTATAATCTACCATCAGCATCATTAGAATTGATGCGAAGGCAAGTCCAAATATATCAGGCATTGATCTATATACATTGAAAAGCAGCGATGGTGTATTGAGTATCAGAAGCTCTGCTGCTAGCAATGCTATAAGCTTCTTCCTTTCGCTAAGTGCTTTGGTATCTGCAAGCTTTATAACAAGCCCTGAGAGAGCTATAGCAAATGGTATGATTACTGAGAATGCGAGTGAGAAGCAGTAGGAATCTGCTGTTCTATTAGTAAGGGAAAGAAAGAATGCAGATATCAGGCTTATGAACCAGGAATAGTCCCATACTGATGATATCCAGACAAAGCCGCTTCCCCGTATAAAGCCTTTTGAGTATTCAGAAAAGTAATCAAGCGTTATGCTATAGTAGTTTGTATAGTCCCAGAAATAGAGAAAGCTTCGGCTTAGCATGCTATAGAGGAATATAGCTATAGATACTGCAATGCTTATAGCGACTATGATGCCTGCTTTCTTATTAGGTAGCACTCCACACTTTCTGAATGCTGCTGCTATGAATAGATATAAGCATATGTTTGCATATAGGCTTACTGCACTCCCCATGATATTAAATGTTGAGGGTCTTGCAATAAGAACTATGGCCTCAAGTACTATTATAAGCGGAATGAATGCCATAGTTGCATAAAGGAATATACGGAATATAGGGTCATTAGCTGACTTCGTCTTTAAATAGCCTATCACGTTTAGTTTACTCTTCATCATCTGCTTCCTTCTTGAATACAAAGAACTTCTGTCCTATGTAATTGAGTCCTGTGAATACTACCATACCTGCAAGGAGTGCTATGTTGTCCTGAATATTCTGCTCAAGGCCAGAGAATATTAATCTCGATATTGGTCGTGCAAGGCCATATGCGACAAGGTAGCATATGAGAATATTGACGATGAATACTAGTATTTCTCTAGCGCTCTTAGAGTTGCTTTTGAATGTGAAGTACTTATTCAGAAGGTATGAGCATATGCTTCCGATGACATAGTTAAGCGCACTGCTTACCCAATAGCTTAGATTAAATAGATTGAAGGCAATGAACATCACACCAGATCCTACTAGCGTATTTATGAGGCCGACTATTATGAAGCGGAGCATCTCACCTATTTCCTTTTTAGCGTCCTTCATGGCATTTCTCCTCTTCTATATTGAATCTTGGTCTGTGCTTGACCTCGATGTATATGCGACCTAGGTATAGGCCATGGATAGATAAGGCAAATAGGATTACTCCTGTAGATAAAAGCATCAATGGAACCAAGAAGCTTTCTAATGAAAGTATTCCCATCACGCACTCTGCTATAAATACGCCAAGAGCTGCTAGTACAAATAGCACAGATAGCACGAATACAAAGGATAATAGCTTTGCAGACATTGCAGTTATTCCATTGAGTGCGAGTGCCATCATCTTTGAAAGCGGATACTTTGACTCACCCTTTTCTCTCTCTTTCCTTTCATAGAAGACCTTGTCGCTCTTGAAGCCAAGCTTTGTAACAAGTCCTCTTAAATAGAGATTGCTCTCCTTATACTCAAGAAGCGCTCTTACAGCTCTAGAGCTCATCAATCTATAATCTGCATGATTGTATATAGTCTCAGTACCTCCAAGGCTCTTCAGAACCTTGTAATAGGATTCTGCTGTTATTCGTTTAAAGAAGGAATCCTTCCTCCTTGAGGATCTGACGCCATATACGATATCTGCACCTAAGCTGTATTTGTCTATCATCTCTTCTATTGCGTTGATATCATCCTGGAGATCTGCATCTATCGTTACAGTTATATCTGTATTCAGATTCATCGCTGTAGTAAGCCCTGCAAATAACGCATTCTGATGCCCAGCATTATGAGATAGCTTTATTGCAGATATATTCTCATCTTCCGAATATTGCTCTAAAAGCTTCCAGGTATCGTCCTTAGATCCATCATCAACGAATAGCACTTGGCTTTTTGCTGCTATCTTCCTTGCTTCTATCAAGCTCTCTATAGTCTGCCTGAATATAGGATATGAGACAGGAAGCATCTCTTCCTCATTATAGCAAGGCACGATGATATATAAGACAGGTGCTTTCTCTTCTTTATTACATTCACTCATTTTATGATCCCCCATCAAAAGCTCATAAAAAAGAGTGTAAAGAAGAAGAAGAGCAATATCAAGATAAAGTCATAATAACGCTTAAGCTTCAATATTCTCAGATGCTGTAAGCTCTTCATTATGGTTATTCCGACTCTATGCTTGTGTCTTATTTATCTTCTCAGATATTCAGTTAGCCTTTCACAAGAACACTGACCAATAGCTCATTTGCTGGCCCTTTTAAGATGGCTTTGATTATATACATTTGTCTAATTCCATTTTTTCTGCGCAATATAAAGAGCTATTATAATCGTTCACATCTTCGGATATGCGTAAAGCTCTTGAGCCTGCTTGACTGTCTTTGGGGTCTCGAGTGATCTTTCGCATTTAAAAGCAAATGCATCAATTTACATTTCATAAAAAGAAGCAACACCGAGAAAACAGAACAAAGTTCACAAAAAATGCATATATGTATCTATATTGCATTGTAGAGAGGTCATATATGACAACTCTAGAAAAAGACAAAAGAAAAACAAGTATACAGATTATCATGCAAAAGAGTTTGGAGCCACACTCTTCAAGAATATTCATAGGTGATAATATTTAAACTGAGAATTCAACTGCTTCAATGGCCGAAAGACTCCTTTTTAGAGAATTAGTAGTTTTTTCATTCTTCGTCTCTCTGCAACATCTCACAAAGCATTGCTCGTATAAGCATAACTGTCCTCATAAACAGTTTCCGGAGCGACATCTATTTCACCATTATTCCATGTAATCACACCATGAAAAAGAGCAGGAGAAGAGAATACCTTCTCATTCTTTAATGGTTCGAAGGCGTTACCGGTGAGAAGAGAGGCATCAAACAGCCGTTTCTCTCCGGTCGAGAATGTTACAAGCATCATCATCCCTCTGAGAGGCTTGACAGCTGTAACCTTAATACCATTCTCCATCTTTCCGGCATAGCATATACCATTCCTAATATACATATTTTCTACTCCTATCACATCGGTGGAATCTTATCAAAATGCTCTCCACTCACAGCAAGATTCCATGCTCTATAGGCTTCCTCTTCGTGGTAAGCAAGCCAGCCTGTTACAATTCTGAACTGCTTTTGAGGTAGAGCTCCTGCAAGAAGCTCTCCATCAATTGAGACGGCAGCTTCATACTCACCATAATAAACATGCACATGTGGTTTGTTATGTTGTTTATTGTCTTTGAATAACATATATATATAACCATACCGGCAAAGCGACTTAATTCAGGCATCTCTCAACTCCGAAGAAATTATTTCTAAGTATAAGCTCAAATTATAATATAAAACAAACTGACTAATAAGGCAAAACAACAGAGCAACAGCTTCTTACTTCCTTGCTTCTATCAAGCTCTCTATAGCATGTTTGAATATAGGATATGAGACAGGAAGCAGCTCTTACTCATTATAGCAAGGCACAATGATATATATGACAGGTACTTTCTCTTCTTTACCATATTCACTCATTTTATAATTCCCCATCAAAAGCTCATAAAAGAGAGTGCAAAGAAGAAGAGCAATATCAAGATAAAGCTATAAGGATCACAGCACCTCTTCCTTCCACTCTATGATGTTTCTCTTATCAGTTGAGAAGCTGATGCCAAGAAGATGTATCCTCTTGCCTTCACTGAGGTAGCGCTCATAGTACCTTCTCTCCTTTATCTGGCCTATAGCCTCATCTGCGCTCTTATCGTACTTGAACTCTATTATGTAGATATCCTCAGGACATGTGAGAACAGCATCTATT
>CAVHSB010000130.1:447-5314 GCA_963638635.1 Flexilinea sp. | reverse complement strand
CTGATCTACGGATCCCTGTGATAATCTTGACTCTACCGTTATCTCTCTTTCTTATAAGCTGTTCTAGATATTGCTTCCTCGGGTATTCCATCTAAGCTCCATGACTCTTTGCGAAACACGCATTTACTTCATGAAGATTATAGCAAAGGAATAATCCATATCCAAGGAATTTTTGCGGAATCCGCAATAAAACCAGCTACAGTGCAATCCCTCTTTCCACTCTTCAATTTGCCTATCCCTTGATGAAAAAGCCAAGCCAACAAGATGGCCAGTCGTTCCAGAGCTCTCATATCTATTCTCTTTTATCTGCGCTATGGCGTTATCTGCACTATCATCAAGCTTATGCTCTATGATGTAGATATCATCCTTATAGGTGAAGGCAGAGTCTCTTTCTCTGCTCTTACCTCAACAGTACCATGCATTATGAAGAAGGAATAGAATGTCAGCTGGAAGTTATTCTATATGGATGCTGCCTATAGTATTCTTCCATGAGAGCAAAAAGAGCTTTAAGATTATGGGCAGACAATGCATCCTTTGCTCTATCTACGTATCTGCTGATATCGACACAATTGCATCTAATGCTGAGGTCATTTGTGAATGTAATTCTGACCATGTCTTCTAGGTCTGGAGATGAAATAGTAATTCTTAAGCTCATCCTATTCACTCTTGTCTACATACAGATAATTCCTCTTGATTATTTCCTCAAATGTGCATTGACTGTTGTTATTTCCTTTCTCATTCCAACTCCGTTCATCTGATTCCAATACCTACATATAAACTAGCAAAGATTCTCTCTTCTAAAACCTCTTGTCTATTAATGAAATCAACTATCCTCTATACCACATCTACATCATAAGATAATTAGCAAAATACAACAATCAAATAGAAAGATGCAACAAGCTCATACAATAGATAAAGGCACTGCAACAAGAGTATAGCTATACGGATATTTGACAATTATAGCAAAGAGAAGTATAAGATAATTAAAGGCGCTGTCATGAACGGCAAGCCTCAGAGTCCGCTGTTAACGGACATCGTTTACAAAGTAATATCCGCCACTAACGTTGTCTAGACTCGTGGCGGTTATTTATGAACTTAAAGATTTCAATCAAAAGCTCTATAAGCAATGCAATTGCTTTCAGAACAAGAATTATTATCTCTCTCATAAACGCCTCCTGCATATTAAGTCTCAGCACTGAAGGCTGGAATTAATACTAGAGGCTTTACCGTCCACCGTTTTCTGACAGCACCAACTATAATCAATTTATATAGAAAGCATACCCTATAGTTTCACAATTGTCTTTATCCAAGAAAGCTCTTAGAAGCAATTTTGATGAAAGCTTTATCCAACGTCTAGAACACCTTCCAATACAGAGAATAGCATCACACAAAAGCAGCATGAAAGCTCAAAGAGATCCTCAAAACTCAGCAAAGCAAGAACGAGCTCAGAATGTTAGACCACCAGATGCGAATATATCTAGGCTCCATCCATTATTGCTCTTATATGATAGAGGCATATTAAAAGCAAAACCAAACTTGAAGAATGAATGATGATTCTTAACTATGATACCCAAATCAGCAAGAATACCTTGCTCACTGAAGGTAGTGAAATCTACACTCTCTTTAGTGTTTGATGGATTACTATCAGCAACTCTGTAATTACGCCATGAATACATGCAATCTGCAAATAAGCCCCAGGATCCTAGCATCTGTATATATGCCAATCCTCCATTAAGATCCCAGCGCATATCGCCATGTCTTTTTCTATCAAATCCATTATTACTGCTTTTCTTACCTATAAAGAAATTAGCTGAAGCAGAACCAACAACACCAAGCCTTACTCTATCTGTTGGATAGAAGGCAATCTCAGCAATAGGGCCTAAAGCATTAAAGTACTCATTATCTCCATCATATTGATAGCCGCTTGCTATAAGCTCCTTAGCCTCACTTGAAAGATAGTTTCTGCCGCTAGTAAGGCCTATTCCAGTATAGAGCTCAGGCTTAGCAGAGAGTGAGAGTGAAAAAGCACAGAGTGCTATAAGGGACAATATCAGCTTTTTCATCTCACTCACCTCTCTTTCCGAAGCTATAGCCAAAGCCAATATATGGACCTATAGTCATCATAGTATATTTTTCCTTATACCAAGCTGAATCATTATGAAGATAGAACTCCATAAGATGAGCATCATAGAATATGCCACCAGTTACAAAGAAGCCCTTAGCTATGAAGTAGTTCATATATAGCTCTGCCTGTACACCTGCAATGATATATTCCTTAAATAAATCATAGGAGCCAACAGAGCCTCTTATAACAATACCTAGATCAAGTGGACCAAGCATAGCTCTGAAGGATGGGCCAACAGAGAAGAACATGCGCATACTGCTATCAGTATTATCATATTCCTTATAATCCCAATAGTCCCAGCTGCCAGAGGTCTCCTGCTCAGGAATATACTTCTTATCACTATAGGCCCAGCCATTAGAGAAGCCCAAGGATAATCCAGTCTTAGATGAAGGAGAGAAGAATAATGTGAAATCACAATTGATACCATTATTCCATCTCTTTATATAAGGATTCTCAGCTCTCCAACTAAGCCAATTGCTATCTCCATACCTAACCATAGGATTTGAATATGCATTGGTATCGTAGGAGAGAAGATAAGAGGCTCTTATTGAAAAGGAAGGAGCTGCTGATAAACCGAATACAATCAAAAATAAAACAAATAACAACAAACAAACTCTTTTCATCATCAAACTCCAACAGAGAAGCCAAAGGTAGCCTCAATCTTATTCTCAGCATCTGTAAAAGGATTCTTATATACATAACCAATCTCATAGAAGAGATTGCATAAATTGAAGATATTGTATTCAGCCTTAAAGCCGAATGAGGCTGCAAAGTCGCTAATAGCCTCTCCGTTGTTTATGACAGTGCCGAAGCTATATGCAAAGTCGTGGAATAGCGAAATATAAGGATAGAAGTCCTTCAGTTTTATCTCAGGACCATATATGTTGATATATGTTCTATCTGTAATAAGGTGATTGCTAGCTGAGGCTGTAACACCATACAAATCCCCGCCAATAACGTATTGAGGAATCTTATCACCCCAAACAAATCTATATTCAGCATCTGTCCCGATAACAACAGAGAACCAGGTCATATCATCAGCCTTATCAATGCTGAATAGAGTCTTAGCAGCACTAAGGCCAACCTTAACTCTCCTGAAATCTACCTTATCGCCATTATCTCCATCGAGGATATTGCCAAGAGGGACAGTAGAACGGAATGCAGATGTTACCTTTATACCATCCTTACGTGTAATCTTATCCTTATAAAGATCAAAATCAAAGCCGATATTATAGAAGGTATGAGCTGCAGACCTAGAGGTGCCTAGATCTGGATATGCAGACCAATCGGAGAATCTCTCAACACCAGGAGAGGAGTAGAAGGCACCAGAGAGATTATCTGCATCATAGAGATAGAATAATCGCTCATACGCCTTTTCGAATCTGCCGCCAATAGAACCAGATAAGGTGAACATATCATTAAGGATGCCCTGGCTCATGACAAGATTGAACTCATCAAACTGTACAGTATAGCTACGCTCCTTATCGCTGGTATAAGGATCTAGATCGCTATACTTGCTATATAGCTTACCAGTTGATGGATCCTGCCTTATATAGCGATATACAAGACCATTATCAAGAGAGAAAGCTAAAAGAGTACTGCTTCCTCCAATAATATCAGGCATCGGGAAGTTGAATTGATAATACAGAGATGAAGGGAATATGCCCTTGGCAAATTCAACCTCAGTTCGGATATCAAGCACATGGTAGCCAAATCCAATAGCACATAAAGAGAAAGACAATAACAAACACAATAAAACTGAAAATACTCTTCTCATCTTCCTCTCCCTATACTGATACATAGAAGCTTACCTGGGCACCCTGGTACCAGCCAGGATTATCTGTCCATAAGCCTCTATTGAAGTTATAGCCACAGCTGTATTCAAAGCGTATAAAGCCAAAGAGCCTCAAATGGAAATAAGCACTGACAGAGCTCTGGAGCTCAATAGCAGTAGTGCTATTAGAGGTCTCATTAACAACATGGCCAAAATACAAGTTATTATTAAGAGCAAGCTCAATATATGAGTAGCAATCACCAGCAACGAATTGAGGACCTGTAAACATCAGCCATATTCTGTCACTGAAGCGGCCCCTTAATCTGTCAGATGGAATCATATGCTCAGGAACTACATCACCACCGACATAGGATGCAGCATTGTAGTGTCCAACGTACATGCTAGCCCAGTTCTTACCATCATCCTGCTTCTTAGCAAAAAGAACCAATCTCTCTTCTAAATAGCCATACAATCTCCAGAAGTTAGAAGAAACACCCTTTGGAGAAACAGTATTACCAAGCCATGAAGGCCCATACTCAAATGTAGTTTCTGCATACACACCATTACGAGTATCGTTATTGCTGATATCCTTATAGAGATACCAGAATGCTGATAGCTCTATATGATTATTCCATGCCAGGTGATTATCCTGAAGCCATGGATATCCTGGGAGTGTTGTACCACTTCCAAATGGAGCTTTAGACAATCCAGTAGATGGATCAATGAAGACCGTACCATAGCCATTATCTATCTGCTTATACTCAAGATACATTGAGTATCTTGTGTACCAAGCAGCACGAAGGTAGACTAGAGGACCACCGCCAACAGGATTGTCACCCAATCCCTGCTGAAGATAGGTATAAATATAAGTGCGAGGATTGAAGAGTCTTCCGCCTACATACTCACTGCTCTTATCACTGAACTCTCTAGAGGTCAGAGACCATCTAGGAGTACCATCAGTATAGGCA
>CAVHSB010000130.1:0-437 GCA_963638635.1 Flexilinea sp. | reverse complement strand
GTATAGGCATACCAATCAGGCACCCAATTATCATTGAAGACAAACTCGAACTTGCTATAAAGCTTCATATCATACTTATAGCTTCTGACAGCTTTAAAGTATCTCTCAAAGCTATAGTTAGTTCCAAGTGGAAACAACCCCATACCAAAGCCATTAAGACCATTGCTGATACTATTAATGGCTGTATAGAATGAGAATGAATCTGCACTTATAGGCACTACCAAACATACAATAACTAAAACAAGCGTAAAGAGCTTTTTCACATCAATCCCCGTATATATAAACTACTTTAAATTCATTATTACATTTATATCATGCTCAAACTCATTCATCGGTCCTACTTTTACTGAACTATAAATATAAAACAAAAGCCTGATATCTCAGAAGCTAAGCAACAAGCATCAGACCTTATAACTATAATATACTTACTTCAGTCT
>CAVHSB010000129.1:0-5340 GCA_963638635.1 Flexilinea sp. | reverse complement strand
GCTCGGAGTCAATACTCCCATCAAGAGCAATGCTGCACCTCTAGATATCTATGAACAGGCAAACCAGAAGCAAATGCCAGATAATTACAGAGAAGTCGTCAACAAGGAACTCGATAAGCTCTCTAATATTGATTCTGCAAACCCTGAATATATGCTTACAAAGCTATATATCGAGACTATCCTAGCACTCCCATTCTCCTTCGAGAATAAGGAGCCTGATTACTCAATAAAAGATGTGAAGGAAAAGCTAGAGAAGGACCACTATGGAATGAAGGAAGTCAAGGAGAGAATCGTTGAATTTCTTGCATCCCGTCTCAAGGCTAAGAATTCAAATGGAGCAATAATATGTCTTGCAGGCCCTCCTGGAGTCGGAAAGACAAGTGTAGGCTACTCTATAGCTGCCGCACTTAAGAGGAAGTTCTATCGCTTCAGCGTAGGTGGAATGAGAGATGAGGCAGAGATAAAGGGACACAGAAGAACCTATGTAGGAGCTATGCCTGGAAAGATAATACAGGGAATGAAGGCAACAGGAGTCGTTGACCCGGTATTTTTAATCGATGAGATAGATAAAATGGGTGAAAGCTTCCACGGAGATCCAGCCTCTGCGCTTCTAGAAGTACTAGACCCAGAGCAGAACTCCAATTTTCAGGACTTCTATCTCAATATGCCATATGATCTCTCTAAGGTGCTGTTTATTGTCACAGCTAATGATATATCAAAGATACCTACTCCTCTTTTAGACAGAATGGAGATAATCGAGCTATCTGGCTATACTCCACAGGAGAAGCTCCATATAGGAAGTAAGTATCTTGTTCCAAAGCTTTTAGAAAAGAATGGATTGTCAAAAAAGGAGCTTAAGTTCTCAAATAAGGCACTATCTATAATTGCAGAAGAATATGCAAGAGAGGCTGGCGTCAGACACTTCGAGAAGTCCATAGACAAGGTAATGAGAAAGATTGCCTTGGAAATTCTCGAGGGCAAGGACGGAGAGCCTGCTCTTCCTATTACCATCAAGGATAAGGATATTGAGAAATATCTTGGAAAGCCACTCTTCCCATCCGATGATATTCTCAAAGCAGATAAGCCTGGCACAGCAATTGGCCTTGCCTGGACTCAAATGGGCGGTGATGTGCTCTTAATTGAAGCTGAGGGTATTCCTGGAAAGGGAGAGCTTAAGATCACTGGACAGCTTGGAGATGTAATGAAGGAATCTGTGGCTATTGCCTGGTCTTCACTTAAGAAGGAAGCTTATCTCAGAGGTCTTGATCTATCCTATTTCGATAACACCTCTGTTCATATCCACATTCCAGATGGTGCAGTTCCTAAAGATGGCCCATCTGCAGGAATCACGCTTTTCACAGCTCTTTGGTCTATGTACAGAAACATAGAGATGAAGGAGAAAATGGCTATGACGGGTGAGCTAACTCTTACAGGCCGTGTCAGTGCAATAGGCGGACTCAAGGAGAAGATACTTGCTGCAAGAAGGAATGGAATAAAGGAAATCATCATACCAGATCGCAACAGGACTGATTTAGATAAGCTCGATGCTGAGGTTAAGGGAGAGGTTATCTTCCATCCTGTTTCAGATATTTCAGAAGTAATCACTTTAGCATTTCCTGAAGAGAAGACAAAACGCCTGGATATCGTTAAACTGAACGAACTAAACGAAAAGAAAAAGCAGGAAGCCATCAACAAGAGAAAAGAAGAGAATCTTGAGACAGCTGAAGCTTTTCAGAAGGTATTCAAGTGGCAATAGAATTGTTATCACCAGCAGGAAACATAGAGAAGCTTGAGACCGCGTTTCTATATGGAGCAGATGCTGCATATATGGGTCTCACCAGCTTCTCATTAAGAAAGAATGCTGGAAACTTCGGCGAAAAAGAGAAAGAGAGAGTAAGAGAGCTTAAAGCTAAAACAGGCAAGAAGCTCTATTGTACGATGAATATATTATTTCATGAGAAGCAGATTGAAGAATTGCTTTTAATGAAGGAAGAGATAAAGACATGGCCTTTTGATGCCTTTATCGTTTCAGATATCGGCACAGTAGACTTTCTTAAGACAAACTTTCCAGAAAAGGAGCTACATCTATCAACTCAGGCAAGCTGCATAAACAGCGAATCAGCTAAGGCCTATTACAAGATGGGCTTTGATAGAGTAATTCTCGGAAGAGAGGCCTCCATTGATGATATCAAGCGCATAAAGGACAAGGTTCCAGAGCTTGAGCTTGAGGCATTTGTACATGGTGCTATGTGCATGGCCTACTCTGGCAGATGCATTCTATCTGCACACCTTGCTGGCAGAAGCGGAAACCAGGGAGATTGCTCTCATACATGCCGATGGAACTATAAGCTTCATTATGCACTTGAAGAGGAAGAGAGACCTGGACTTTACTACCCTATTGAGGAAAGCGATGGCTATACAACCATTCTCTCTTCTAAGGATCTATGCATGATAGACCATGTAAAGGAGCTTGAGGAAGCAGGGCTTTCATCACTCAAGATCGAAGGCAGAATGAAGAGTGTATACTATGTTGCTGTAGTAACAAGAGCATATAGAAAGGCACTCGACAACGCACCAGATCTTGATAACTACAAGAGAGATATCTTTGATGTATCACACAGAGAGTTCACAACAGGCTTCTTCTTCTCAGACAGAGCTATAGAAGATAGATGCGATGATGTATCAAGACCTACAAGCTATGGCTATGAGAGGAACTATACATTCCTAGGAACTATCGGAGACAAGATCAAGGACAATGTTTACAAGATCGAATGCAAGAACCAGATCAAGCGTGGACAGTCACTTGAATTCATTGGACCAGATGTGCCTCTTTTAAAAGAAGAGTCAGTCGAACTAGTCGATAAAGAAGGATTCCCTCTATTCCAGCTCGATCATGGAAAAGAAGGCTATATAAAGACCTCACTTCCATTAAAGAGCGGTTATATTTTAAGACGTCTTTCTGATGAGAAAATAGTAAAATGAAAAAAACACTAACATTGATGCTGCTCATGCTTGCAATTTTCCTATCAAATGCTGCAGCTTATACTGATTCCTTTGCTGCAACAAATAGCAATCCTCTATTCAATGAGCTCATAACAGCACTTAAGAATGAGGAAAAGGAGAATGTTGTACTTCCTCTCTATGATAAGTACATCTCTTCTCCAATCACAAATGTAGAGAAAAGCCGCATAGAGTATCATATGGCACGCTACTATAAGGATACTAAGCAAAAAGACAAGGCTAAGGCTCATGTAGAGCTCGAAGCTGAATATATGAATAAGATTGAAGATAGCGCTACCGAGCTTGAGAAACTAGTTGCCGAGGTGGATTACACATCAGCACGCTACTATGTATCAAAGGAACTATCAATAGGAATGGAGAACTCAAATCTCTCAAAGAAGCTCTATGCAGAGTACCCTAATGAATTCTATGCAGCACTCACAGAATGCTGGCGCTTGATTTATACTCCAGCTATCGCAGGTGGCTCCTATAGAAAGGCTGTAAAGCTGCTTCAGGATATAGAGAAGAACAAAGAAGGAATATCATATCTAGAGGAAGCTGGTCTCTATTCAGCATTGGGCTATGCATCTTATATGAGAGAAGAGTATAATGATGCTGAGCGTTATCTTAATAAGGCTAAGACATTCTACAAAAAGGATCCTCTTGTACTTGAGACAATGAAAGAAGTGCAGGAGAAACTCAGAGGTAATTGATGATCTTCTATCAGATAGCTGCTGTGATAATGGTAATAGTTGGACTATATGCCTTTATTACAACAATGATTAATATCGCATACTTCAGCATAATGAACAAAACAGATAAGCTTGCAGATCCAGTTACTGGACCTAAGGTATCTGTCATCATTCCAGCAAGAAATGAGGAATTCAATCTAGGACGTCTTCTTGATTCTCTTATAAAGCAGACCTATAAAAACATAGAGATACTTGTAATAAATGACCAATCAACAGATAACACTGCATCTATAATTACTCGCTACATGAAGAAAGATAAGCGTATAAGGGGCTTTGAAACGGAACCAGGCTTAAAGCTCACAAAGAATGGTAAGATCAATGCTCTTCTTCAGGTAATCCCTCATGCAACTGGCGAATATATGCTGATGACAGATGCAGACTGTGCTCATGCAACTCATGCTATTGAACACACTCTCGATATGATGCTGATGCATAAGCTCTCAATAATCTCAGGCTTTCCTACAGAGCTTTGCGAAAGCTATTGGGGATCCATATCAATGGCATCTATGCTATTTGCCAACGTGCTTGTTCCTCAAGCTATTCTTCATAGGCTCCAGCTTGCATCAATGACATTCGCAATCGGCCAATTCATCATGGTTAATAGAAAAGACTATCTAGAAGTCGGTGGCTATGAGGTGCTGGGTGAGAATGTCGTATGCGACGATATGTCCATAGTCAAGGAGTTCGTAAAGAAGAAAAAAAAGTATGGCTTTGTAAATCTATCAGAGGATGTTGCCTGCTATATGTACCATGAAAGAAAGGAGGCCTTCAGAGGCATAGAGCGCTCTGTTGTAGGACTATTCCCTGCAAAGCCTAGGATTATACTTGTTCTTATTCCTCTTGTTTTAGCACTTCTATTGATGGCATTCTCTCCTGTTATAAGCCTCATAGGATTCCTGCTTCTTCCTAATCTATATATTTACACTGCTATGCTATTCTTAGGCTGGTTCATGCTTTATGCAGCCTGGTTCTGTGGATCTAGGAATATCAACTACAGAAAGCTTATTTCGATATCATGCCCGCTCACATTGATTGTACTATGCTGGCTATATATCCATGGCATATACAGAAGACTCTCTGGTAAGAATTTCGTCTGGAAGGGGCGTACAATCTAATATTCATTGCTATATCAACAATGTATGCTAATATATAATAAATAAATTAAAGGATGGTAAGTTTATGACTACTCATGAAGCGATTATTGCTCAATATGAAGCATATATCACGGAAAATGCAAAATTCGAAGAAAAGGGAGTAAAGGCTTCCTCCGCAAGAGCAAGAAAGGCTTTAGCAGAAATTGCTAAGCTTGCAAAAGAAAGAAGAAAGGAAATACAGGAAGAAAAAGAGAAAATGGATGCTGAAAGCTAAGGTAGCATATTCATAGATAAAGGGTGCAGCAGCACCCTTTTCTCTTATAGTCTATCTCTCTTGCAAAGCCTAGAAGATTCTCCCCCCTTCCATCTCTCAATAAAGAGCCTCTCTGGATCATTCATAGATAAACCTATCCCCTATAATATTCTATCTTGCATAGAACACTCTGCTAATATAGCATCCTCTGTAGCTTTAAGCTTAGAAAGAAGCTCTGCAT
>CAVHSB010000128.1:0-5360 GCA_963638635.1 Flexilinea sp. | reverse complement strand
CAGCTTTTTTTTGTCTTTTTATCCCACTCCTTTGAGTGGTTTTTTTATGACTTGAGGCTATAAAAAAAGGAGGACTTTTATATCCTCCTAGCTTTTTTGTCTTTTACTCTAATGTTAACAATAATGCCATTTTGAAGTTCGTCAAAGCTTTAACGCTATGCAGTCCGCCTTTAGCGAAATGAAAGTTCTCACCGGCTTTTATCTTATGCTCTTTTCCCTCATAGCCTATTATAGCCTCTCCCTCTAGTGCGAAGATCAATGCCTCCCCAGGAGCTCTATGCTCTGATAAGCCTTCATCCTTTGAAAAGGACATCAACGCTAGCTTCATCTTATCATTATGTACTACATCCATATTGATGATTTTCCCATCCTCATATGGCAGCAGCTCTTTGAGATTAAACACTTCTCCAGCTTTAATAGCTTCGTTCATTATTATTCCTCCGTTGAAATTGATTTCCGTATATATCGCATCTTCCAATGCTTTGATACCTATTCTTTTGTTTATTGCTGTAACTATGCTCTCATATTCATGAAGTATGCAAGTATCTAATTCTATAGTTCCTTTGATAGCGATTATAAGCTTATTTGAAGGATACATCTCAGGTGAAATGTCGGTATCTTTTGCTAGTGAGAAGTATGTTACATCTTCACTTATGTTTTTTGATACAGTACATCCCTTTATTGGCTTGTTTTCATTTACTATTGAGAATGCTATTCCAGTCTTTTCTTTCATATTACCTCTCCTATATAAGATAACATGGAATCAAAGAGTTATACGTTGTTAAAGCAACATAATTATTTATTGCTCAAAGAGGAAATGAGCTTAGATGGAATGGGAATAGCTTGAATGGTGCTTAGAAATAAGAGCAACAATCGAAGGCTGTGTAGCTGTTCTTGAGCTCTTAATTTCAATTGGTATTGTTTTCGTGCTCTTTGTTATTGAAAATAATGCTATTCTCTTTAGTTTATGTCATGTAAAAAATCTCTTCAACTTGCTTTTATCGAAGTGGCCTCTAAAATGGAAGTCAGGTATTTTAATTATACCTTTGAAAAGGGACTTCCTGATGCGATCTACACACCATGGGGGTATACAGTACTCTTTGATTTCAGCCTCATACATTAGCTATATGGCAGGCGAAGTCTATTCTCAAACTTTGATTTAGCGTTGATTTGTCGAAGGATGACATCTTATAGCTTTATTGCTGAGGCTTACTTGGAGTATAAGAGTGGTGATTTTCATAAGACTGTTGATTATATCGTGATCAAAATTGAAAATGTATCCAATGAGTCTCTTTGAATCAGGGGAGTCAAAAGGGACTGTTTCTCTTGTAAAACTCTTTGATGGAGAAGAAAAGCTAGAGAATGGGTGTTCATCATCTCTTACTATAAGTGATTTGATTTTTGCATGTTGTCGAGGATGATGGCCATCAAGTGTTCTTCTGATTTATTCAAAACAGATTTACAGGCTTTTGGATTCATATACGAATGCTTATGTATCAGAGATCTTAGAGTCTACTCTTCTGCAATGCGAGGACATATGTCTTATTATCATGACAGATATGGTTTTGAGGCAGATGGAGTATTGCATTTTGAAGATGGAAGATATGCACTTCTTGAATTCAAATTAGGAGGAAGAGAGATAGATGAAGGCGCTGAACATCTTCTGAAGATTAATAAAGAATACAATGAAAAGAGTGATGTAAAACTCAGACTTCCTTCTTTGAAGATGGTTATTACAGGCATTAAATATGGTTATCTAAGACCGGATGGTGTATATGTTATTCCGATAGGGATGCCTCAATAACTGAAGAAGAAAGAATTATTTGCTCTCTGCTTTTATCCATGATCGCAAAGCTATTGAATAGTATTTGACCTCTGAAACTATTTTTGATAAAACATAAGAGACGAGTAGCAGACTTGCGTAAATCCAGTTAATGCTACTCGTTTTTTTATTGTATTTTTGATTTCAGAAGTGTGTAGCCTCTAGCGTAAGTCCGACTTAGCTTGATGCTATGCACTTTTTTTATCAAGGGAGAATTTATGTCAGATAACAACATGATGAGAGATATGTCTGTTAATAGGCTTATTGTAAAGGTGGGGCTTCCCAATATTCTATCTATGGCTTTGCAAGCAGTATACAACATCGTTGATAGCGCCTTTGTTGGGAATATGAGAGTAGATAGTGAAGCAGCGCTTAATGCTCTTACCTTGGTCTTTCCTGTTCAAATGTTTATCGTTGCTTTAGCTATAGGCACAGGTGTAGGTGCTAATGCACTTCTTTCTAGAACTTTAGGCGAAAATGATAGGAAGAAAGCACAGAAGATTGCAGGTAATAGTTTAACTTTAGGGTTTATAATTTATATAATATGCGCCGCATTCGGTATTTTTGGAGTTAGAATATATATAGAATCTGGTACAAATGATCCTAAGGTAATAGAAATGGGAGTTACATATCTGAGGATATGTTCTGTAGTATCATTGGGAGTTGTATTTCAGGGAATACTTGAAAAGCTATTGCAAGCAACTGGCCGTTCCTTATATTCCACTATAGCTCAGATTTCTGGAGCTATTACCAACATAATACTCGATCCAATTATGATATATGGAATAGGCCCTGTTCCTGAGCTGGGTGTTGCCGGCGCTGCATATGCAACGGTTATTGGACAGATTGTATCTGCAGCAATGGCTTTGATTTTCCATCTCAAATTAAACAGGGAGCTTCCATTTGAAATGAGCTCTCTGAAGCCTGATAAGCATATTATAAGAGGAATATATGTAATCGGTCTTCCAGCAATCATTGCACAGGCATTGATGTCTGTTATGGTATATCTAGAGAATATTATTCTGAAGTTCAGTCCTTCTGCACAGACTGCTTATGGTCTATTCTATAAGATACAGCAATTTGCACTCTTTATGGCCTTTGGGCTTAGAGATGCAATTACCCCGATTCTTTCATTTTCATATGGAATGAGAAGTGCAAATAGAATAAAGGATGGAATCAAGTATGGTTTTATATATGTAGTGCTGCTTATGGCCCTCTGCCTAGCTCTTACCGAGTTCTGCGCATCATTCTTTGCAGCTTTGTTCAATGCAGGAGAATCTAAGGTCTTCTTCATAAGTGCTATGCATATAATATCTATAAGCTTCATATTTGCGGGTATCAATATAGTATTTCAGGGGATATATCAGGCAATGGGATGTGGTATAGAGTCCTTGACGATATCTCTATTGAGACAATTTGTGATCATTCTTCCTCTTTCTTATGTTCTATCAATACCCGCAAGGAGTGGTAATGGAGCGGTTAGTCTTATATGGTGGGCATTCCCTGTAACTGAGATAGTATCTTCTATAGCTGGGTATTTAATGCTCAGAAGAATAAGAAGAGTTAAGCTTGAAGGTATCTGTTGAGTCTTATACTTGATTGCTTTGACGTTGATGTCTGCAAATATTAAGAGCTTAATAGACTTCAGATACTACGATTCCCTTAAGAAGAATAGAGTACGTGGTTGGTGATTTCATGAAGAAACGCCTTCGCTTGATTCAATAATAGTAAGGACTCTTATCTTGCTTTGATTACTTAAGATACAGAGGCCTCTTACATTCCTTCAATTGCCCAAAGTGGTATATTAATCATCCACTCTTGGTCTATATAGTCTAGAGTAGGTAATTTGATTGCATAGCCAGGTTTGAACTTATCATAGAAGGTTCTGAGACTCTTTGACTTGGTATTTATCTCTGCCTTTACCTCTATTGGTACGATTGTATCTTTTTTCTGAATAAGGAAACCAGTTTCATAAATAGATTTATCTCCCGAGTAGTAGTAGGGAGTATATGGCGTTGAGGAAATCAACTGCTCTAGTACGTATTCTTCCGTTAGAGCCCCCTTGAATTCAATGAATAAATCATTTCCATTGATTAAAATATAGTTCCCTGTGAGTTTTTTCTAACAACATTAGCCCTTAATCGGTATTTCGACGGGACACTTGAGCTTGAAGAAGCTTAGAACATCGTTGGACTTCTTCACTAACTCGCAGGTGATGACCTTGTTATCGAATACTTTGCACTTCTGGTTACGCAGCGTAAACAAGGCTCCTTCCGGCGTAATGGATGTGTTTTTGAGCTTCTCCTGAAGCATCCTGACTATAACGGAAGCAATGAAGGCAAATATCAAATGGCCTCTGAAAGTTTCCTCTGTCTGAGTCCTTAGTGGTAACATCTTGGTATTGTTCTTACATATGTCGAACACCTGTTCAATCTGCTGTCTTGTGTAGTATTTGCCGAGCACTTCCTCCTTCTTCAATGGCCTGGAGGAGTAGATGACGAATAGGCCTCCGTTTACCCTTATCTCATGAATGTCCTCTCCTGTGTAGCCATACTTCTGGGCTCTGTCGCATGCTTTTGATGTCTCGGGGCTTTGCACTGCAATGTCTCTTCCAAGATAAGCATAGGCGATGTTGCCTTCATCCGACGATGGCTTCTCTTCATCGCTTAGGATTCTACTTCTGCCGTTTGGAGCGAGAAGGACTCTCTTCTCAGCAATGTAAACACAGCGACCGTTATATCTGACAATATTCTCTTTTCTTTCAAGTTCGGGGACGCAATCCTTTGCAAGGTCCTTATAGATCTTTGTCTTTTCAGACAATCTTGAGATGAATGAGATTCTGTCCTTATAAAGCTCTTTGTTGTTCTCATCCGTTAGGTAACCTGCATCCAGAATGGCGAGCTTAGTATCTATATTACAGGCTTTTAGTTCTTTTATGGTCCTTGTGAGCGTGCTCACATCAATCACATTAGGAAATTATAGATAAATGGTTTAACGGAGACTTTAAAACTGACTGCGGACTTGAATAAGTTACAATGGTAGCCCATGAAACTGCTTCAGTAGGAACAGTGTTCCTGTTGTCAGAAGAAGAAACGAGAACATATAGTAGCAAACCCGATAAGAACATTGGCTGCAGCTGGTGGCTTCGTGACATTGGGGGCGAAGTGACTCAATGCCTGTATGTCAATGGTAGAGCGAGTATAGAAAGTTACGATGCAACAATTCGTTGCGGAGTACGCCAAGCATTCTGGATTAGCCGTTAATCTGATTCATATGTACCACCTTTGAGGTGAGAACATCTTGAATCAATTGATATTAAGCCCTCTTATTGGATTCAATTCAGTAGGAGGGATTTCTTATGAGAAGAAATCAATTCTCTTGGCTTTATTATGGCGTGACTGTGGAATGTCTTCTAGAATGCTATTACCAAAAAATGAAAAAATATTGATTTTTGGTAATATGGTTTGTAGGATGTAGCTGAGATAAATATGAAACTTATAGAAAGAAA
The DNA here is from genome assembly GCA_963638635.1 of Flexilinea sp. Lineage (GTDB taxonomy): Bacteria > Spirochaetota > Spirochaetia > Sphaerochaetales > Sphaerochaetaceae > Ornithospirochaeta. The sequence goes on along the minus strand of CAVHSB010000128.1, from coordinate 30 downwards.
GGCATACATGGATAAGATTATCAGCGTTAT
>CAVHSB010000127.1:0-5405 GCA_963638635.1 Flexilinea sp. | reverse complement strand
CATCTATATATTAGTACCCACAACTATGCCCGAAGCCTCATTTACATTTCTATAATAACTGCTTATCCGGAGCGTAAAGGGAGAGATTAAATGAAAATAATTAGAATTAAACTTGATTTTACTAGTGGTCCCATATGGCCAGAATACTACAATGAAAAAACTGGTACGGAATCTACAGGAGTAAACGTTGTTGACAATGATGTTGAACTAAAAGAAATAGCAAAAGAAATAAGTGATATATTTAATTCGTATTACATTATTGATGAAAAAGAAGGTGTATCGTTTAATTACATACAAGAGAGAAGAGATAAAAATGAGATGCTTTCTCTTCTTGCAAAGCTCAACAAACGGCTTGAAGATATTAATGATGGATCTTTTGTTGTTGAAGACGAGGAAACCCCAAGAGTCGAAAAACTATAAGAAGATACCATAGAATTGTCTTGGGGTAACTATTCAGTCATACCACTTTGACAACACTAAATATATTTAAGGGATGATTCATGTAGCCAATAAAGCGGCTACATTTTATGTTTTTACGTGCTGTACTTTCTTTGCTCTTACGTTATGTTTAATATCTTAGTAATAAAAATAATTTTTATTTTGTAATTCCTTTTATACTAATATTAAACACAATAGAAAATTTAATTTGACAACTAAAGCCTCCTAGGGTAATATGTAAAATGCTAATTTGGGCAAAAAAATGTAGATTTTGGCTCAAAAACGGAGTAAAACGTGGTAAAAGATTTAGTTCCCCGCATCCATTTCTATGACCAGGATTTTGTAGATATGTATGATAGAACCTGGGTTTGGCTAGACGAGGTCTGGCACCAAGGGGACAAAGATGGACTTTTCCCAGAAGGCTACTATACTTATCAAGACTCTGATGTGATTAGTCTATTTGATACATCATTATCTTCTCTATTCCTTGTTTATAGCAATCAAAGCTATGGACCATATTCAATGATTGATTTCTTCTACTCTATGCAAGACAAAGAGAGTGGAATGATTGCTGAGAAGTATAATATAAAAACAAAGACACCTGTTTTTGATAAAGATAATCCAGAGGGTGTTTCTCTTCCTTTGCTTCCTTATGTAGAGTTCGCTTTTTACCATAAGATTGGTAACAAGAAAAGACTAAAGGAAGTTGTTCCATATCTTGAGCTGTATTATCAATGGCTGCAGAAGAACTATCAAATGCCTAATGGCTTATATATGGTACCATATGCTGCAACACATCTTGGAAATCTACCGAGAGAGAATGCTGAATATACTGTAGACTACAATAGCGCAGTAGCATTATATGCTCTATATATGTCATATATCGGCGATATCCTCAACGATAAGGAGCTAGCCTTCAGATATAAGAGGATCTACTTCTCATTGAAGACTAGAATCAACTCAATGATGTGGGATAGCGAGAGCAAGTTCTACTATGACCTAGATGAGAATGAGAATATTATTCATAATGCTCATATTGGAGCGTTCTGGACACTTCTTGCAGAGATTCCTAATGATGAATATGCATCATTCCTAATCGATAAGCTAAAGGATGACAAGGAATTCGGCACAGAGAATCCATTCCCAACAGTACCAGTTTCATCTCCATATTTCTCAGAGAATGGAAATGGCTATCAGGGGGGAGTAGTGCCTTTCTGCACATTCATGGTCATAAAGGGGCTTATGAACTATAACTCCTTCATATTTGCAAGAGAGTGCGCTATAAGACACATGTACTTCATACTAGATACTCTACACCCAGATGCAGATAAGCAAGGCGATGTTTGGGAAATCTATAAACCACTTGCAGAGGGTCCATCTCTATGTCCGCAGCAGGGTCCAGAGAATAAGAAGTGCTATCTTCCAATGCTAGGCCTAGTAACTATATCTCTTGTTATTGAGAATATCATAGGACTCAATATCTCACTTCCGAGAAAGACCGTATATTGGACAATGCAGAATCTTGAGGCAATGGGCATTGAAGAACTTTCACTTAAGAAGAATAACATCACTATCCTTTCCAATAAGAATACGAGAGGCTGGGAAATAAGACTTGAGAGCGAGAAGCTATATTACTTCACAATACATATCCTTGATGAGGATAAGAAGAAGACACTCCCAATCCCATCTGGCAAGTGCTCAATGCTAATGGATAAACTATAAGACATGATGCCTCAGCAATGCTGGGGCGTTTTAGTCGTAAATTAATTGTTAATGATATATTTTCCTGTGGTTTAAAAATAATATATATGGAAGAATGACTGCGAGGTTTACTATCTTGAAAAGATTATCACTTATCATATTGGCTTTAATGACACTATTTACATCATGTCAGAAGAGCGAGCAGAAAGAATCAAATATAATTGTTATGGCTATTCCTGTAGATCCTGATGGACTCGATCCACAGGCAACTGCTAGTGCAAGTACATTCCAAATTACAAGCAATATTTATGAAACACTTGTAACAGTAGATGAAGATGGCATTATAATACCTAGCTTAGCTACATCCTGGATGATAGGCGATGATGGCCTTTCTATTACATTTAAGCTAAGAGATAATGCAGCATTCTCAAATGGAAATGCCTGTGATGCAGATGCTGTAATAGCTTCCTTCAATCGTCTAAAGAGCGATATAAGTGTAAGAAAGAATGATTATAAGAACATTAAGGAAATGGAAGCGGTAGATAAGAGCACTGTAGTATTCTATTTTGAGGAGCTTGATGTAGCATCGCTTGAATCCTTTGCATATCCATGGGCTGCTGTAGTTGATGCTAAAGCTGATAATCTCAAGAACAATCCTGTTGGCTCTGGTCCATATATGCTCTCATCCTGGATGCCTCAGGAGTCTTTGGTGCTCTCAAGAAACAAGAACTATAAGGGACAGGTTGAAAACGATGGTATACGCTTTGTTGTTATGCCTGATTTCACAGCTCAGATTACTGCTCTAAAAAGAGGTGAGGTCGATATAATACTCATCACAGGAGACCTAGCTGATGCGATTGATAAGGATAGCTTCAATATAATAGAGGCTCCAGGCAACGGTCTTCAATTGATGGCTATGAATAACAAGAATGAGGCTTTGTCTGATCTCAGAGTCAGACAGGCTATCAACTATGCTGTAGATAAGAAGGCACTAATTGATGCTGTATGGAATGGCTATGGCATTGAAATAGGCTCTCACTACCCAGTAGTTTTGAAGGAATACGTTGATTGCGCTGGAACCTATAGCTATGATCCAGATAAGGCAATAGAGCTTTTGAAGGAGGCTGGATACTACAACAAACTTGAGCTCAGAATGGATCTTCCTAAGAACTATCAGGAGTATGTGAATGCAGGGCTCATCATAGCAGCAGCTCTTGAGAAGGTAGGAATCAAGGTCAACGTGAATATAGTTGAGTGGGCATATTGGCTAAGTGAGGTATATGCTGGAAGAAACTATGATCTTACAGTAGTCGGACATACTGGAAGGCTTGATGCATATGCTCTTCTTGCAAAATACAAATCAGATGGTAATGAGAACTACTTCAACTATAAGAATGATAGAGTAGATGAGTATCTTCATTTATATAAAACAGAGAAAAATGAAGAAAAAAGAGTAAGCTTTGCTAAAGAGATCCAGAAGATACTGGCTGAAGATGTTCCAGCTCTATATATCCAGGATCCAATACAGCTATATGTAACTAAGAAGAACATTGAGGGATTCAAGAACTATCCTATTAATATTTATCAGATGAAGGATGTGAGCCGCACTGAATAAGAGAGATGACAAAGTACGTATTAAAGAGATTGCTTAGTGCATTTATTGTACTTTTTTTCGTAACTTTGATAACGTTTATCTCGCTGGAATTGATTCCAGGAGATAGCGCTGTAATATCTCTTGGCCTTGATTTAACTAGCGATTCGCTTGAAGCCTTGCGAGCATCCATGGGGCTTAATGAGCCCCTATACATAAGGTATTTCAAGTGGGTAGGCAAGCTATTCTCCTTTGATTTAGGAACCTCTGCAATATATGGAAGCGATGTCAAAGAGTTGATAATATCACGGCTTCCAGTAACATTTTCTTTGACGATATTCTCTATTTTGATTGCTGTTATTATGTCGTCGATACTGGGCTTGGTAGCAGCTGTAAGGAAGGGTAGTATTGCAGATGGCCTTATAAGGACGATTGTACTTGTTATATCCTCTCTTCCATCCTTCTGGATATCCCTAATTGCTTTGATATTCCTATGCGGAAAGCTTGGCTGGTTTCCTGTGAGCGGATACACAGAGCCATCTCAAAGCTTCTCATCCTTCATAAATTCGATAGCACTTCCATCCATTATATTAGCCCTTGGAGAGCTGGGCCTTATGACAAGGATGTTCAGGACATCCATTGCTAAGACCCTAAAAGAAGATTATATGCTTGCGCCTAGAATCAAGGGCATCAACAAATTTAAGGCCTTGATATCCTATGCAGGGAGATCTGCGATAATCGCACCTATTACAGTCATTGGAAACCAGGCTGCAAAGCTTTTTGGCGGTACAATAGTAGTTGAGACCATATTCTCTCTCCCTGGAATTGGAAGACTATTGCTTGTTGCAGTTGAACAAAGAGATGTAGCTCTTCTTCAAGGTGTAGTATTATTTATAACTACGATGGTTGTGGCTATGAACTTTCTTACAGATATTGCGGTAGCTATAGCTGATCCTCTTATAAGGAAGGGACTGGAGAGTGCAAGATGAAAAGAAAGGGGTATTCTTTTTATGCAGGCCTAATCCTTGTTCTGGTAATAGTTTTTTTGACTGTTCTCTCCTTTATCTATATTCCATATCCAATTGATGAGATGAATCTATCAAATAGATTTGCGTCTCCATCCTCTTCTCATTTATTGGGAACAGATCAATTTGGAAGAGATATTTTCTCAAGGGTATTGGTATCTACAAGAAGCGCACTGTCTGTATCTGTGACATCTGTATTCATTGGTGCTGCTATAGGCGTTGCTCTTGGATCTGCTGCAGCGCTGCTTCCACATATTCTAGAGATGATTATTATGAGATTTGTAGATGCATTGATGGCATTTCCTGGCATATTATCTGCAGTTATGTTATCTGCAGTGCTCGGAAAGGGCATTATAAATGCAGCTATTGCGATATCTTTTTTTATGGTACCTGTATTTGCACGACTATCATACTCTATGATACTTGAGAATAAAAAGAGACTATATATAAAGGCAGCTGAAAGCTATGGAGCACATGGCATAAGGCTAGTTGCACTATATATGCTTCCAGACATCCTATCGCGTCTTATAACTCAATTATCATCATCAATAGGACTTGCTATTTTAACAGAGTCATCGCTCTCCTTCTTAGGCCTTGGCATACAGCCGCCGGGTGCGAGTCTTGGGTTGATGCTAGCCGAGGCTAAGGGC
>CAVHSB010000126.1:0-5611 GCA_963638635.1 Flexilinea sp. | reverse complement strand
TGAAGTAAGAAAAGAAGTAAGTGCTGAAGTAAGAAAAGAAGTAAGTGCTGAAGTAAGAAAAGAAGTAAGTGCTGAAGTAAGAAAAGAAGTAAGTGCTGAAGTAAGAAAAGAAGTAAGTGCTGAAGTAAGAAAAGAAGTAAGTGCTGAAGTAAGAAAAGAAGTAAGTGCTGAAGTAAGAAAAGAAGTAAGTGCTGAAGTAGAGAAGGAAGTTCGATATGAAATTCAAAACAGCATTATAGATAAGCTTCTTGCTCATGGTATATTTGTACCTGACGACATACTCTGCGCAGTAAGAGAGAATACTCCGATATACAGCTGATGCATCCCTAAGAGAAAACAACTGTAGCATTTAAGATATGCAGCATGGTTAAAATGAAAATATAATTTGAATGACCTTATTAAAACGGACAAATCTTATTCTTTCATTTTGTTCAAAGACCTCATTCTATAGCACAGAACAAAGGGTTTTCTATGTTTTAAGCTTCCAAAAGTCCTAAAGCTTCTAGCGATTTCGGAAAATCTTACAGAAACAAATAGAGAAGCTGCTATGGCACTCATGGCAGCTTTACCTTCCGTTATATGCCTCAGGCATACATATTGTTGATATCTTCTTTATATTTCTCATTTATTACATTTCGCTTTACTTCGCCCTTTGCAGATAGCTCTGTGCCGCTTTGAAAGCTCCCAGCTAGTATCTTGAAGCGTGAAATCTGCTCAAAGGACTTAAAGCCCTTAGCCTTAGAGATAAGAGAGGTTATTTCACTGTTTATAAGAAGCCTTACCTCTTCAATAGACTCTAGATCTTCTCTATTTATATATGGGATACCCTCCCCCTTCAGATAGCGTTCAACATTCTTCTTATCTATAGTAATCAAGGCACCTAGGCTCTTCTTATCCTGTCCTACCACTACTGCATTCTCGATGTACTCAGAGCTTCTTAGCGCATTCTCTATAGGAACAGGCTCAACATTCTCACCACCAGATAAGACAATCGTATCCTTAGCTCTTCCAGATAGAGAGAAATCGCCCTCTCGTGATACTACAGCAAGATCTCCAGTATGGATAAAGCCATCCTTATCTATAATTGAATCAGTTCTTTCTTCATCCTTATAGTAGCCTCTCATTACCTGAGGACCTCTTACTAGAAGCTCTCCTTTCATACCCTCTTTAAGAGTACTTCCATTATCTGTGCTTATAATCTTTATTTCAGTTCCTTCTAGAGGGTGAATGAATCCCTTCTTAGGATTGTAGTAATCAGAAATACCAATTACAGGAGATGTCTCTGTCATGCCATAGCCATTCATAAGCCTTATGCCAATAGCTCTGAAGAATACATCTACATCCTCGCTCATGCTGCCACCACCTGAGATACCAGCCTTAAAGCCAGTTCCAAGCTTCTTTTTGATTTCAGAGAATACGAACCTAGATGCAAAAGCATTGAATGGCTTAAGAATAAGATAAGGAATAAAAGCACAGATTCGCTCAATTATTCTGGACTCTTTATTTATATGGCTAGTTGCGCCAACGACCTTTAGTCTGTAGCTTGAGTATCTGATGGATTTAGAGAGAAAGATATTGAACAGCTTCCTCTTAAAGGGAGACATAGACTTAAGATTTTGATATACACCAGACTTAACAGTCTCCCATATTCTAGGAACACTTCCAAGATATTGAGGATTGAGACGCTGGATATCTGTAAGCATTATCTTTCCAATAGGCTTCGAATACGCAATAGTATCGGTTTCGAATAAAATAAGATATTGCAATATCCTCTCAAAGGAATGCCATACAGGAAGTACAGATAGCCATATCTCTCCCTTCTCAAAGGGTACGCACTTATCTATTGCCTTAGTTTGGTATAGAAAATTGCCATGAGTTGTCATCACACCCTTTGGAAGTCCTGTTGTACCGCTTGTGAATATGATAGTTGCAATATCATCCTCGCCACCTAAAGAAATCTGATGGATAATATCATCTCTAGTATCCTTATTATCTAAAAGCTCTAATCCATGCTTTAAAAGCTCTTCATACTTAATGAGTGACTCATCGTCTGTATTCTTATCATCAATTATGATTACTCTCTTGATTGATGATGCCTGGTTCTTTATCGCATTGAATTTATCGAGAAGCTCCTTATTCTCAACAATTACAACCTCAGCCTCCGTCACCTTGAGCATATGAAGAAGCTCATACTCCATGGCATCTCTGCCACGCGGAACATCTGCAGCACCTAATGCGAGAATAGCCAAATCCAATGCCATCCACTCAGGTCTATTGTCTGAAAAGAGCGCAACCTTATCGCCTCTTTTGACTCCAAGCTCTCTAAATGCAGATGCTAATGCTCTGACACGCTCCTGGAGCTGTATATATGTAACAGGTATAAATACACCCTTATCATTCTTTCCAAGCTGAGCAATTTCAAGAGGAGACTCTTTAACCCGCTCATCAAACATCTGTACTACTGTTCTATACATGATTATCTTTTATTACACTTTTACACTTTATGTAAAGATGTAAATAAAGAATATATGGCATTATCTGCTTCTAATCCCTCAATGTGCCTATTGGTACAACATAAACACCATCTGGCCTTTGATATGCATAAGTGGAATCTCCGACTAGAACCATAAGGAACGAAGGAGCCTTCATCTTCTCAGTATCTATAATGCTTTGAAGCTTTTTGAGATTTGCAGCGCCTTCCTCTATTCGCTTATTTCCTCCCAGCTTTATCTCTATAAGGCCATAGCACCCATTTCTCAAGTGAACTACCGCATCACACTCCAAGCCTGATTTATCACGATAGTGGTAGACCTCTCCATTTAAGGAATCAGCAAAAACACGAAGATCTCTTATGCATAGAGCTTCAAAAAGCAAACCGAATGTATTGAGATCATTCAAGAGGTCCATTGGACCAAGAGACAAAGCCGCAACAGCAATTGAAGGATCTATGAAATATCTTGTAGCAGAGGTTCTTATAGCTGTTTTAGATCGTAGATTAGGATTCCAGGCAGCCATATCTTCAATAACGAATATCTCTCTAAGTGCATTTATATATGAAGTAACTGTACAGATGCTCAAGGATTCTCCATTTCTCTTCATATCTTCCATGATTACAGAAAGATTAGCCTGAGTACCCTGATGTCTTGCATAGGATCTCATAAGAGCTGATGCATGGTCCATATCTCTCTTTAAGCCATCTACTGCAGATATATCCGATTTGATGACTGCCTCATAATAGTCATAGGCCTGAATAAGAGAATCCTCTCCTTCCATAAGAGTTGAGGATGGCCAACCGCCTCTACATGTGAGGAATGCCAAGCTATTGATATCTAATTTGTTAGCAGCATAGACATTTGCATTGCAATTTTCAAAAAGAGCTCGAAGGCTTACCTCTCCGCTTGATTCTCCAGATTCCCATAAGCTCATTGGACGCATTCTAATCCATGCGAAGCGCCCAGTGCCGGTATGCTTAATTTCATCTCTTTTTGCAGGAATAGCAGAGCCTGTAAGTATGAAATGACCAAATCCCTCTCTATGATCGACCTCGAAGCGTACAGCATCCCATAGCTTAGGTGCTATCTGCCATTCATCAATCAAGCGTGGAGTCTCACCTACAAGCAAATTGCGTGGTCTAGTTTCAGCTGTTAGCAGGTTTATATCTATAGACTCAGGATCAGAGATATAGAGAATACTCTTAGCATGTTGCTCTGCAGTCGTTGTCTTACCGCACCATTTAGGACCTTCTATGAGAATAGCTCCTTTATTGCTTAATCTTTTCTCTATGATTCCATCTACAACCCTATTTTTATACACGCGCATATCCACCTCTAATTATTTACTATAATAGCAAATATAAAAATACATCTCAAGTTTATTATAGAGTTTGACATAGTTTCGTTATAGAGTTTGGCATAATTTCATTATAGAGTTTGGCTCATTCAAAGAAAAAAATACAATAACAAAACTTTTATATATCCCATTGAATAATATACGATAATATCTGCAAATATCTTCTTACTAAAATTTTGCACAAATTTAACTATTGCTTTATATCTCAAATATATTGATTTATTCTGATGTATTGCGAATTCTTGAGCTTTTGATTTAAGGATAATATTACTAATAGATAAAAATCCGCTTTTTGTACGCTTTTAATGCGACTTTTCATTTTGCCTGAAATAATTCTAAACTCTAAAAACAGGAGAAAAGACCATGAACGCATATACAAGTCAAGTTTATGAGCATGTATTGAAGACAGACCCTGATCAGAAAGAGTTCCAGCAGGCTGTTAAGAACTTTCTGTCTTCAATTGATAAGGTAGTAGATGAATTTCCAGAGGTAGCCTATCACAAGGTACTAGAAAGAATGGTAGAGCCAGAAAGAGCTATAATGTTCAGAGTTCCTTGGATGGACGATAATGGCAAGCTTCAGATTAACAGAGGCTTCAGAGTGCAGATGTCATCAGCTCTAGGTCCATATAAGGGTGGACTCAGATTACATCCTTCAGTAAATCTATCAATCATGAAGTTCCTTGCCTTTGAACAGGTATTCAAGAACTGCCTTACAGGTCTTCCGATGGGAGGCGGCAAAGGTGGCTCAGACTTCAATCCAAAGGGAAAGAGCGAGGGAGAGGTAATGCGCTTCTGCCAATCCTTCATGACAGAGCTATATAGGCATATTGGTGCTGATACTGACGTTCCAGCTGGAGATATCGGAGTTGGAGCTAGAGAGGTTGGCTATATGTTCGGCCAATATAAGAGAATCACAAATGAGTTTACAGGCATTCTTACTGGTAAGGGACTCGACTTTGGCGGCTCTCTTATTCGTCCAGAGGCTACAGGCTATGGCCTTGTATATCTATCTGATGCAATTCTTCAGGATAGAAAGATGTCTCTTGAGGGATCTACATGCTTAGTATCTGGATCAGGTAACGTAGCACAATATACAGTTGAAAAGATCAACCAGCTTGGCGGTAAGGTAGTTACACTATCAGATTCTACAGGCATGATCTATGATGAGGCTGGCATCAACGGCGAGAAGCTTCAATACGTTAAGACTCTCAAAAACGTAAAGCGAGGCAGAATCAAGGAATATGCAGAAAAGTACAAGGGCGTTACATATATCGAAAGAGAGGCAGGAACACCAAACCCAATCTGGAATCTCAAGGCTGACTATGCATTCCCATGTGCAACTCAGAACGAGATTCTGAAAGCAGATGCAGATAATCTTGTAAAGAATGGCATCAAGCTTGTCGGAGAGGGTGCAAACATGCCTTGCTCAACAGAGGCTGAGGCTATATTAGTTGGATCTGGCGTACTTGTAGCTCCTGCTAAGGCTGCTAATGCTGGTGGCGTTGCAGTATCTGGACTCGAGATGTCTCAGAACAGCATGAGACTCAAGTGGACAAGAGAAGAGGTAGATCATCGTCTACATGGAATCATGCAGGATATCTACAAGAATATCTCAGAGGCTGCAGAGCGCTATTCAGATAAGAACAACTTCATCGATGGTGCTAATATCGCATCATTCATTAAAGTATCTAGAGCTATGATTGCTCAGGGCTATGTATAATAGGTAGCTATCTATAGTAAACGACATAAATAATTGTGCT
>CAVHSB010000125.1:0-5672 GCA_963638635.1 Flexilinea sp. | reverse complement strand
GAGCGAGAAATATGGAGATGGGGCAGTTAAAGCACATCTGAAGTTCTTCAAGGATACAGATACAGACATTATCAAGATCATGAATGAGAATGCATTTCCATCTAATCCTAATGTGTTCGAAGCAGAAGATTATAAGAGAATAAAGGTGCAGGGAAGAGACTCTGCCTTTGTAAAGAAGGAAGTAGAGCTGGTTAAGAGAATCCTCGATAAAGCAGATCCAGATGCATATCCAATATGCACAATACAGGGTGCTGTTGCCTCTCTAGGTCACTCAATGAGACCTCAATATATTCCTTTATCCGAAATAAGAGCATTGGAGACAAAATTCTATAGAGATAACTCAATAGTTGTTAAAGACGCACTTGAGAAAATCTCTGACTCGCTTTGCTATTTAGTTGAGGAGGTTGTTAAAGCAGGCTGTAAGGGAATCTTCTATGCTGTTCTTGGAGGTGAGAAGAATCTATGGAGCAGAGAAGAGAGCGAAGATGTTGAGATGCCATATGATATCAAGGTGCTAAAGGCTGCTAGAGAGGCCGGAGCTAAAAGTATTCTTCATCTCTGTAAGAAAGAGCTGGATATTGAACGCTTTATTCCATATGCACCATATGTGGATGCAATCAATTGGGGTGTCTATGAAAATGGTATCTCATTAGAAGAGGGCGTTAAGCTATTTCCAGGAAAGGTCATTCTTGGTGGCTTAGAGCATAGAGGTGGAATACTGGAAAAGGGCTCAATGGAAGAAATAGATAATGAGGTTAAAGCTCTTAAGAGGAGAATGTGCGGAATACCTTATATACTCGGCGCAGATTGTACTTTGAGTACAGATCAGGATAGAAGCAAAATCAAAGCAGCAGTTATGGCTGCTAGAGAATAGGAGATAATATGAGAGGAAAAAGAATTATCGTAGTTATGCTTTGCATTATGCTTGCTCTTTCTTCTGTATTTGCAGAAGGTTCAAAGGAGAAAAGCAAGGCTAAGAGTGATGAGCTTGTAACAATCAATTTCTGGTACAATCCAGCAATTGTAGAGGCTGGTTCTCCACCAGACGATTGGTTTGTTTATGAGAGAGTAAGAAATGAGCTTGGAATCAATCTCGTACTATCTCCGCTTCCATCAAGCGCTTCAGATAGAGATGTGAAGATGAATGCAGCAGGTGCTGCTGATGCACTTCCTGATATGATGAGTCTCCGTCGTCCTGTAATGATCAACCTCGCAAAGCAAGGGCTTCTTGCTCCTGTTGATGATATGTTCGAGAAAATGCCAGATAGAACAGCAAAGATGTATAACGATGATTCCTTTGCCTACGCAAGATACAATGGCCATATATACGGCTTCGCACCATCAACTGGCGACATTAAGAAGAATGAAGGTATACTCATAAGAAAAGATTGGCTTGATAAGCTTGGCTTAGATATCCCTGTAACACTAGATGATTATATGAAGGTAATGAAGGCCTTTACTTATGATGATCCAGATGGAAATGGCAAGAATGATACCTATGGCTATGGCACATTTATTGAAATCACATCATATGAAGAGGGACTTGGCAGAAGACTTGATCCATTCTTCGGAGCCTTTGGCTGTGCAGGTACATGGGACCTATCAAAGGAGACTCCTGGGCTCAATATATTAAAGCCTGAATATTATGATGCTATGTCTTTCATAATCTCAATGTGCAAGGAAGGTGTTATAGATCCTAACTGGCTCAGCCAGAAGAAGGATGATTTCAAGGCTAATTGGAAGGCTGGCAAGTATGGAATGATGAGAGAGCAGCACTCTTCCTATGCATCAGAGAGCAACTATGCCCCATTTGATAAGAACTTCCCTGATGGTGAGTGGATAGTAATTGCACCTCCAGTTGGACCAAATGGCAAGAGCGCAGTTGGCGTATATACAAACGTCAATGATGGAGTTATATCAATCAACGCCAAGATTACTCCTGAGAAGAAGGATGCTATTGCAAGACTTCTTGAATGGATGGCAGGTCCTGGCTACTATGCTATTGGCTGGGGAGAGGAAGGCGTTAACTTCGTATTCGATGAGAATGGTGTTCCTACAGTAAATGGTCTTGCTGATCCTTCTAAGGGTTTTACGAAATCAGAGATACAGCCGCTATTGCAGCTCAAGGGCCTGGCATTCTATTGGGGAGAGGCAGAGCTTCTATCTAGATATCCATCCTATGTCACAGCTGTATCTAAAAAGCCTATGTCAGCATTGGTAACACTAAGAGAGATGCAGGCTCAGCCTTGGATTAAGCAGGCTGGTGTAGATCTTCTACCGCTTCCAAACGGAGACCTCAAGAGATACTATGAGCAAACACTTGCAGAGTTTGCTTCTCAGAATAGGGAGCTTACGAAGGAGAATTGGGCTAACTTCATTGAGCAATTCAAGAAGCTCGGTGGTCAGGATTGGAATGACAATGGCGTAAAAACAGCTAAAGAGCTCGGTATTCTATATTAAAGGATAATGCATGGACTTGGATAATCTTAACGCTTGGTGGGATGAACACCAAAATGAATACATTGAAGATCTAAAAGGCTTTGTGGCGATTCCAAGCATTGCAATAGAGAACAAGGACGGCTATCCATTTGGCCGTCCTTGCTATGATGCTCTTATTTACATGAAGCAGCTCATGGAGAAATATGGTTTAGCCTCTTCAATGATCAAGGATGTATTCGTAAAGGGCTCTTATAATCCAAATGCTGATAAGTCTATTGCTATCGCATGTCACTCTGATGTCGTTCCAGTTGATGGAGAGTGGGAGAAAAGTCCATTTGAGCTGTTTCTGAAAGATAATCATCTTGTTGGCCGAGGCTCTACAGATAATAAGGGAGCGACTATAGCATCACTATACGCTCTTCGTTATTTGAAGCAAATAGGCTATGAAAGCAAGAATGATTTTGCCCTCTTAGTAGGAAGTGCAGAAGAGATAGGCATGCCTGATGTCAAGCTTGCATTCCCAGATGGAAATGGTGCTGCGCTTACCTTGGTTCCAGACTCTGGTTTTCCTTTATCTTATGGTGAGAAGGCAAGCTTAAAGGCTAAGATAAGAATAGATCTTGAGGATAGTGATATTATCTCAATTGATGGTGGCCAGGGGACAGGTGTAATAGATAAGGCTATATGCACATACAAAAAGGATGGAGCTACTATCACTATTGCAGCTCATGGCAAGGCTCGTCATAGTGCAACGCCTGATGGCGGAGAATGTGCTCTTATTGCTTTATTGAATATGCTGGAAGAGAGGGGGCTTGTTCCAGATGGCTCTGAATTGAAGAAGGTTAGAGAAAGCTTTGTTGATTTCTACGGAAGCGGTCTTGATCTTAAAATCGATGATGAGGAGTATGGTCCTCTTACTCTTGTCATAACAAAAGCAGAGACTAGTGGAAGAATTCTGACTCTTACTTTGAACTCTCGATTCAAAGCCTCAATAAAGCCTGAATATGTGTTTTATTATATAAAAAAGGTATTCAAAAATGTTGAGCTGGTATCATCAAGCGGTGGATATAAAACAGAACTTGATGAAAAGCTACTGGCAATAAATGCAATTTCAAATAGAATATATGCGTCTGATAGAGCACCATATATCATGGCAGGTGGCACCTATGCTCGTCTTATGAGTCCTGCAGTAGCATTTGGGATGGGATCTCCCCTTGGGAATAGAAGACCTCCATTTCCGGAGGGAGAAGGCAGAGCCCATCAGAGAAATGAGAGTGTCGATATCGAGAGAATGAAGAAGGGCTTTATCATTTATGTTGAATCGCTTGAATATCTAGATGGAGTGCTGGATTGATGGATAAAAGCTATTTTGATGATTATACAAAGATACTTATCTCTGAGCTTAAGCCTGCGCTTGGCTGTACAGAGCCTGTAGCTATTGCCTTTGCTAGTGCATCTGCGCGTGATGCGCTTGGAGCTATTCCTGAGAGAATAGACATAAGCTGCTCTGGAAATCTCATAAAGAACGTAAAGAGTGTTACTGTTCCTAACTCTGGCGGAATGAAGGGCATTGAGGCTGCTGCTATTTTAGGAGCACTTGGCGGTACTGCTTCCTTGCGTCTTGAGGTACTATCAACTGTAGATGATGATGTTAGAGCTAAGACAAAGGAGCTTCTGAAGACTCACTATTGCAGTGTGTCTCTTGCAGAGGATATTCCAGGACTATATCTAAAGGTTACTGCTTTCAGTGGAGATGAAAGCGCTGAAGCAACATTAGTCGAGTGTCATGATGAGCTATATTCACTTAAGAGAAATGGAGTTCTCATAAAAGAGAAGAAAGATGGTGATATATCCTCAGATGAGATTGAGAGACTAAAGGATGAGCTTAATCTCAGCAATATATTGCATTATGCAAAGCATGTAGGGCTTGATGATATAAAGGAGGTTCTCTCTCGTCAGATAAAGCTCAATAAGGCTATTGCCGAGGAAGGGCTCAGACGTAATTATGGCTGCTCTATAGGAAAGACTCTCAAAAAGCTATATGACTGGGATGATGTCAGAATCCGAGCTCGTGCTTATGCAAGTGCTGGCTCTGATGCAAGGATGTCGGGCTGCTCGCTTCCTGTTGTAATCAACTCAGGCTCCGGAAACCAGGGGCTTACGGTATCGCTTCCTATAATTGAATATGGTGAGTATCTAGGCTCAAAGGAAGAGGAAATCTATAGGGCGCTTGCTTTATCAAATCTCACTGCGATACATCAAAAGAAGTATATAGGACCTCTATCTGCGTATTGCGGGGCTGTATCTGCATCTGCGGGTGCCTCTGCAGGCATTGCATTTCTGATGGGAGGAAATGAAAGAGAGATAGCCGCTGCTGTTTCGAATACGCTTGCAACTGTTGGCGGTATTGTATGTGATGGAGCTAAAGCATCATGCGCTGCTAAGATCTCAACATCTCTTGAAGCTGCAATTCTTGCAATGGAGATGAGCATGGAAGAGAGAAGGGCCTTTGAAAGCGGTGATGGTCTTGTTAAAAAGGACATAGAGAAGACGATTAAGGCCTTTGGAAAGATGGGAAAGGAAGGAATGAGAGAGACAGATAAGGAGATTCTGTCTCTCATGCTAGAGGATTAGCTTCTAGCTTCAAAGTCGTTTATGTCTGACGTAAGGATGGAGAGTGCTTCATCCTTATTTTTATCTCTTATTGCCTTTAGCAATAATCTATGATTTGTACCTTCTGATCTGAAGCTTGTCTTGTTGTTATGCTTTTTGTATTGGTATTGCATATATGCTCTCGCCATTATATTGAAGCATGCTGTGAGCTTATCTAAGAGGTATTGATTCTCATAGCACTCTGCAAGCGCTATATGGAAATCCGTATTCCTCTTCCAATGGTCTATTAAGCTTAGCTCCTCTTTATCGGTATCAAGAAGAGAATCCAGCTTTTCTATATCCTCTTCTTTTATTCTGTCAAAGTGGATATAGAGTGCACCTCCCTCAAGAATGAGTCTTACTTCCTTTACTGCCTCAATCTCAGCCTCGGATACTGCTAGCACCTCATAGCCATAGCGTGGAATTGATTTTAGAAAGCCTTCATTAATCAGCTCAATAAGAGCCTCTCTTACAGGAGACTTAGATGTCTTATACTTCTCAACAAGCTCTTTTTCTGTAATGATTGTTCCTGGAGGATATTCACCTTCAAGCATTTCCTTATATAGGGATCTGTATATCTG
>CAVHSB010000124.1:0-5729 GCA_963638635.1 Flexilinea sp. | reverse complement strand
GTATAGTAGTAGATATCTACATTCTCTGCTGTGTGGATATCTAAGGCTGCTGCATCATAGTTCTCTATATCTCTTCTAGCCTTATACAGAACACCATCGACTGCTTCAACGCTGCCAGTAGATTCCATATCATGGCCCAAGAAGAATAGCATAACCTGAATCTGATGTGCACATGCATTTGAAACAGGTGAATCAAATACATACTCTCCATGACAGCTGAGCTTTCCAGCCCACCCTGTTCTTGAGTAGTATTTATCGCCACGTCTCATGAGTCTAAGCCCCTTCATTCTAAGTGGCTTACCAAATTCCCCAGCTAGAACCCTCTTTTTAAGTGAGAGAACATCACGCGCAAAGCATAGCTGATAGCCTACAGCTACAAATAGCCCAGACTCTTCCTCTGCTTTTATAAGCTCATTCATTCTCTCCATCGAAATAGATACAGGCTTCTCAACCAGTACATTTGATCCGCTTTTCAGTGCAGTCATTATGTAGTCATAATGAGTATGGATAGGAGATGAGATTACTGTAAGATCAGCCTTATTACCAGCTAAGAAGAAAGCCTCAGGAGAGTTGAAAATAGGAATATTCTTACTTACGATTTCATCCTTGAATGAGCTCTTGTCGATAAATGGATCAGCAACACCGACAAGCTCTGCTCTTTCAATATCTCGTTCAAAGAACTCTTTTATATAATTCTCGCCATATCCACCGATACCAACGAGAAGCACTCTTGCCTTGTCCATTTATTTCTCCTCGAATGCCGATTTAAGAATAGCTTTCTTATCAACATAGAGAGCCTTTGTAGGACAAACCTGGAAGCAATAGCCACATCCAATACATTTATCTGTCTTATGAGCCTTTCTATTCTCAATCTCAATGCCCTTATAGAAGCATACATTAGTACAGCGCCCACATCCAATGCACTTATCAGGATCAGCATCCGCACATTTATAAGCCTGTCCAAGCTTATTCTGCCTCATCTTTGTAAACTCTGGAGTCATCTGGAAGAGCTTCAATGCATCGCCCTTTAATGATGCTATATCCTTATAGCCATTATCATCCATCCACTTTCCAAATTGCCTGATGAGAGTCTTACACTGTCCGATACCGCCTGCGCAAGCAAGAGCGCCAAGCTGTACCATTTCAGATCCAGCCATTATATATCTGAGTGCCTGATCGTATGAGAATACACCGCCACCTGCATACATAGGAATATCAAAGCCTCTGGTTCTAGCATCAGCTACGACATAGCTTACAATTGGGTTAGCCTGTGTACCACCATAGCCTGCACCTGGTCTTGCCTCTGTTGTCTTCCAATCAAGATCGAAATAGAAGCCTTTCCATCTAGCTGTAGGCCCAACTGCGGTTGCACCTGCACTTACAGCATTTCTTATAGCTGTAATAGTATCGCAATTCTCAACAGCAAGCTTAACCATTACAGGAGTATTAGGAACAGTCTCTCTGATCATCTTTGTGCATGAGTAAACAAGCTCATAGTAATTGAACTGTCTATCTCCAGCTACAGCAACGCCAGGAGTATTGAAGTGAAGCTCAAGCGCATCAGCACCTGCATTTACAAGCTCCTTTGCCTGGTTCTTCCAGTTCTTCTTCCAATCTCCGCCCTTTACAATATCGCTATAGTGTCCAACAGATACCCATAGCTTAATATCGCTATCCATCTTCTCTCTAGCTTTCTTGACTTCATCACAGTACTTTTCAAGAGAGTCCATGTCATCTGGCATCTGAGTGCCAACAGCATGGCTATGGAAAGCCTGCTCACCCTTGAACATTGCATCAGCAGATGGATAGATGAAGCTTCCGCCACCCATTCCATGACCATAGTTTCTCATTGTGATTGCACCAGGTCTGCACTCGCAGCACTTTACCACGTTCTCCCAGCCTCTTGTTGCAGGGGATGATGCAATTACAAATGGATTTATCATATCCATATTCTCAACACGTAAATCAGCCATATAACTCACTCCTTTTATTTTATCCAGCTTGAGAATGCTGCGGCATCACTCTCAAACTGCTCTACTGTGTTGTCTTTTACGAATTCCAAAAGAGCATAATGGTCTTTTGTGCCAAAATGTTCAATATATTTCTCCCATTCTTCTTTGCCTTCTGCTAGAGGTCTTCTGCCTGTTTCATCCCAATAGTAGACATGGATGTTCTCAAGATATGGATTAATCATATCAATACCACTTACACGAGTAGGAACATCCATCTCTGGAGATGGCTGCCAAAAGGTTCTGAAATATGGAGAGCCAACATCCTCAAGAAACCTGAGTCCAGATTCATTTCTGTCAGTAAGCGTATTCTTATGCCATTCAAGACATACTTTAATGCCTTCATTTGCGGCAATAGATGAAACGCTCTTAGCCTCTTTGACTAGCGCCTCGTACTCACCCTCTTCAACAACTTCTGAAGCCTTAGCACCAGCCCAGATTCTAATTTTATCTGTTCCAATTGCCTTAGCATTTTCAAGGCTAGGGATAAAGTCCATATCCTGACCAAGTCTGAAATATGAGCCATAGGATGCAACTACAAGCCCTGCATCCTCTGTCTTCTTTCTGACAGTCTCTGCCATCTTTAAATTGCCAAGCTCAATATGGTGATTCTCACTCCATTCTATTGCCTTGAGATTATTTCTGACAGCGATAGAGAGAACCTCATCAATTGGAAGATTCTTGAATGTTGCAGATACAATTCCAATCTTCAGCATGCTTACATCTCCAAGACTGACTGCCAAATTCCATCATCAACGAGAATTCCATCTCTCATTGATTCTTCTCTAACCTTTCTTGTTCCGTCTCCTGGTGCATGAACAGGCTTAGCTTCATCCATAGGGATAGAGTGTCTGATATCCTCGAGAGTCTTCTCAATCTCTTCATCGATTCTCTCTCTATCTGGGAACTTTGAAAGATCTATGCACATGAAGAACTGTGATAGGCTTGTCTCTGTTGGAAGAGTTCCGACAATGCGAGAGGTATTGCCACCTGCTACTGCAGCAGCAATAAGATCCAATACCAGAGAAAGACCTGAGCCCTTCCAATATCCAATTGGGAATACCTGATGTGTCTCAAGTATCTCTGCAGGATTTCTAGTGATCTTTCCGTCCTTATTAAAGCCTCCATCAACTGGAGTCTCCTTACCTTCTCTCTTAAGCTTCTCAAGCTTGCCATATGAGAACATAGACATAGCAACATCAAGAAGAACTGGCTCTCCCTTATGAGGAACAGCAAAAACTACTGGGTTATTTCCGACCTTAGCATCCTTACCACCCCAGGCTGGCATATTGGGAACAGTGTTTGTCCACATGATTCCTATGCAATCATTCTCTGTTGCCATCAAGCCATAGTTACCTGGTCTCATCCAATGGTTTGTATTTGAAAGACCTACAACTCCTACAGTATGCTCCTTGGCAAGCTCAATACATCTGTTCATTGCAATATATGCATTGAGATTTCCTGGGCCCTTCTGCCCATCCCAGCGCTCAAGTGAGCCGAAGCTCTCTTTGAGTACAGCACGCTTTGTTACATCCACAGATCCATTCTGGATAGATTTAATGAACTTTGGAAATCTATTGAGTCCATGTGTATATACGCCGTCTCTTGATGCATCAGCATATAGCTTTGCACTGATCTCTGCATCACGGCCAGTAATGCCATACTTATTCAGGACTCTGATGAATTCCTTTACCATATCATCATATTTAACTCTCATAGCTTACCCCTTTACTGCGCCTACCATGACGCCTTTAACAAAATATCTCTGAAGGAATGGATAGATACAAAGAATAGGAACAGTAGCAACAACTATAGTAGCATATTTGATTGTATCAGAAGCCATAGCAAGTGCATCTGTACCACCTGCTGTTGTAGTCTCATCTTGGATGAGGATCTCTCTTAGGATTAGCTGCAATGGATATTGAGCCTTCTTATGTAGGAAAATCATTGCATTGAACCAGCTATTCCAGTGATAAACAGCATAATATAGAGTAATAACAGCGAGTGTTGCCTTTGTAAGAGGGACCATTATGTTTACAAGTATTCTTACATGGCCTGCACCATCCATCATAGCTGACTCAGGAAGTGAATCTGGAACGCCTGCCATAGCTGTACGCATTACAATGAGGTTGAATGTGTTAACAGCTACTGGGAAGATCAATGATAGCCTTGATCCTGTAAGCCCAAGCTTATTTACAACCAGATAGAATGGAATTGTTCCACCCTGGAAGTACATTGTGAATACAACCATCAAGGTAAGGAACTTTGTAAGCTTAGCATCCTTTCTTGAGAGTACATAAGCTGCAATTACTGTCAATACAATATTAAGCAATGTTCCAAAGACTACTACAAAGATTGTGTTCATATATCCAGATATGATATTAGGGTTCTTTGCAACATAGTGGTAAGCCTGAAGTGTTGGCTTAATAGGTCTTAGGAACAATCCCTGATGCTTCATTACCTCAATTGGATCTGAAAAGGAAGCAAAGAAGATGTTTAGGATAGGAAGGAGAATCGCAAGACACAATAGACCACAAATGATTACATTGCAAACGTCGAACACTACCTCGCCTTTAGTTCTTCTGCTCATTGAAAGCTTCATATATCTACCTCCTACCAAAGACCATTGCCGCTTACCTTCTTGCTGAACTTGTTAGTAGCCCATACAAGAGTAAATGATACGACAGAGTTGAATAAGCCTACTGCTGTTGAGTAAGACCAGTTCATGTTGAGAAGACCTTCTCTGTATACATATGTTGAGATAACATCCGCTACTTCATATGTTAAAGGGTTGTACATGAGAATAATCTTTTCATAGCCAACATTGAAGGATTTACCAACCTGCAAGATAAGCATAACGATGATTGTTGGAAGAAGACATGGAAGAGTAACAGATATAAGCTGTCTGAACTTTCCAGCTCCATCAATCTTTGCAGCCTCATATAGCTGAGCATCTATAGCGAGGAGTGCTGATAGATAGATGATTGAGTTCCAACCAATGTTCTGCCAGATGTTTGAAATGATATACAATGGAAGGAAATACTTAGGCTCATTGAGCATTGTAACTGGAGTAAATCCGAACTTTGTCAAAAATTGTGTAATAGCACCATCTCTATTCGTCAGATCCATCATTATAGAAACAATAACAACTATTGAGATGAAGTGAGGAATATAAGAGATTGTCTGTACAACTCTTGAGTAAGTCTTGCTTCTCAAATCAGAAATCAATAATGCCAAAATAATAGGCATCGGGAATGAGAATATAAGGTTTGTAACAGAAATCTTAATTGTATTAAGAAGTACTCGTCTGAAGAAAGGATTAGAGAAGAACTCCTTGAAGTTCGCAAGTCCAACCCAAGGTGATCCGAAAAGACCTCTTGATGGCTTATAATCCTTGAAGCCGATAACTAGTCCACACATAGGTCCATATTGGAATATTAAGTACCATGCAAGCACTGGGATAAATAGAGCATATAAGGTCTTATTCTTGTTCCAATCCTTTTTCCAGGATTCTGCCTTTGATAATTGACCTTTCAGCTCAATGGTATTTTTGTCGGAGATAGAACTCTCCTTTTTGCATTTCTTTAATGCCATTTTAGCCTCCACTACCACGGTAATTATTGGCGTACTGTTAAAAGGCTGTAAACTGACAGTTTTAAATATGATGTGTTAAAATTTTCTTAATAAAATTTACCTATTACGTACTGTATTCTAGATCTC
>CAVHSB010000123.1:0-5812 GCA_963638635.1 Flexilinea sp. | reverse complement strand
ACCAAGTTCTCTAAGGTGAGCATCTTCTCATCAATGAACAATCTTGTAGATATCACTATGAGCGAAGCTTACGCAACCGCCTTCGGCTATACTCAGAAGGAGCTTGAGGAGAACTTTGCAGAATATATAGATTGCGCTCTAAGCCGGAGTGGACAGAGCCGGGAAGAATATTTAAAGAACATCAAGCATTGGTACAATGGCTATCGCTTCGCACCTGATGCAGAGACTGTGTATAATCCAGTATCCATAGGCTTGTTCTTCAATGATGGCGGAGAGGATTTCTATTCTTATTGGATGGATACAGGTGGTTCGCAATTGCTGATAGATATCGCAAAGAGAGTCAGATTCGATATCTCAATAGATACAGGCATACAGGTTTCAGAATCGACATTGAGGGCTGCTGATATAATCCAGATGGCCAAAACAGATATAAGCAAGGACAACTTTCTCTCCCTGCTGTTTCAGTCGGGATATCTAACGATAAGGAATGTAGAGAAAATAGGAAAGGGATATCTGTATACCCTAGGCTATCCAAATGAGGAGGTGGAGGAAGGATTCACTAAGCTATTGCTACCATTATATATAGGCAAGGAAACAAAGACATATGATGAGCTGCGATTCCTTGCTATGTTTGAAAAGGGAAAAGTAGCTGAAGCAATGGAAGAGCTAGGAGAGATTTATGCTAACATTCCATACAATACGCTGGTATTCAATGCAGAGAATGCAGTGCAGGCAAGCTTCTTGTCGATGATGAGATTGGTTGGTGCTGATATCATAGGAGAGGTAGCAACCAATGTAGGGAGAATAGATGCTGTTCTCACATGCTCTAAGGACATTTACATAATAGAGTTCAAGTACAATAAGAGCGCAGATGAGGCTATAGGCCAGATAAAGGAGAGAAGGTACTATGAACGCTACCTTAGTGAAGGCAAGAGGATACATCTTCTTGGCATCAGCTTCTCAACGGATAAGAGAAACATCATAGAGTGGAAGGAAGAGGTACTTTCTTGAGAGTACTTGAATAAAGTACGAAATAGTACTATATTTAGTATGATTTAATACTAAATATGAATAATCAAAATATTACACGTTATCGCAGAGCTATAGGCGAGATTGATGCGCTTTACCATGATTTAGCGCTTAAGCATGGTCTCTCTGATAGTGCTGATGCCATTTTATATGCCATTTGCTCTAATGGAGAGAGCTGTTCGTTGAAGGATATTGTCCTTTTCTCAGGCGTAAGCAAGCAAACTGTTAATTCTTCTTTAAGGAAACTTGAGAAGGATGGCTTGTTATATCTTCAGCTTGTCGATGGAAAGAGCAAGGAGGCTGTGCTAACAGAGAAGGGCAAGGCTAAGTGCCGGGATACTGTTGCTAAGCTTGTTGCGATAGAGAATAAACTTTTAAGCGAAGTCTGGAGCAAAGAGGAATTTACCTCATATCTAGAGCTTACAGAGAAATACATTAGAGATATGAAGAAGCTAATTGCGGAGGAATTATGATTAAGCTTTCAGACCATTTCGATACAAAGCGTCTATTGAGATTTACTTATCCATCTATACTTATGATGATTTTTACATCTATCTACAGCATAGTAGATGGCTTCTTTGTTTCAAACTTTGCAGGAAAGATTCCCTTTGCTGCTGTTAATTTCATTATGCCAGTGCTTATGATGGCAGGCTGCTTAGGCTTTATGTTCGGAACTGGTGGCAGTGCCTTGATAGCTGTAATGATAGGCGAGAAGAGAGGAGATAAGGCCAATGAGATATTCTCTCAGAATATTGTTGTATCTGCTTTGTTAGGTCTCTTGATAGCAATCATCATAATAATACTTCTTCCATCTATTGCATCGCTTATGGGTGCTACAGGAGAGCTCCTTTCAAACAGCGTATTATATGGAAGAATCATATTGCTATCTCTTCCATTCTATATTCTTCAATATCAATTCCAGTGCTTATTTGCAGCTGCAGAGAAGCCCAAGCTTGGACTTTTTGTAACTGTTGCGGCTGGATGCACTAATATAGTGCTCGATGCAACCTTTGTTGGTGTTCTTAAATGGGGACTTGCAGGAGCTGCAATAGCTACTGTAATGAGCCAGATAATTGGTGGATTAGTTCCTTTAATTTACTTTTCAAGAAAGAATTCAAGTCTATTGAGACTTACAAGCTTCCACTTTGATGGTAAGAATCTAGTCAAGACATTGACTAATGGCTCTTCTGAGTTCTTGAGTAACGTATCAATGTCCTTGGTGAGCATGCTTTATAATATACAGCTATTGAAGTATGCCGGAGAGAATGGTGTTGCAGCCTATGGTGTTCTAATGTATGTAGGCATGATCTTCCAGTCAATCTTCATTGGCTATGCTGTTGGTAGTGCTCCTATTGTCAGCTATAACTATGGAGCAGGAAACAATGCAGAGCTAAAGAATGTAAGAAAACGTGGTTTATCTATAATACTAACTGCTGCGATATTGATGTTCTCATCAGGTGAGCTCTTAGGCCGCCCTCTTGCCAGCATCTTCGTTGGCTATGATCCAGAGCTGTTAGATATTACAGCACGAGCCTTTGCAATATTCTCATTCTCATTCCTAGGCTCTGGCTTCTCTATCTTCGGATCATCCTTCTTCACTGCTCTTAACAACGGCTTGATCTCTGCGCTAATCTCATTTATGAGAACTATGGTCTTCCAGGTTATATTTGTACTTGTATTGCCTATATTCTTAGGTCTGGATGGAATATGGCTATCGATAATAGTTGCTGAGGTTGCTTCTGTATCTGTTACAGCAATGTTCATGATAAAGCTGAAGAATAAATATAACTATTAATAAGTCTAGCATTTCTAGCACCTCTCTGTCAGAATATATAGCTATTGGAGTTTGTATATAATGACACAAGAGAAGAAGAGCTCGTTCACTGGCTCGATTGGTTTTGTATTGGCTTCGGCAGGCAGTGCCGTAGGCCTTGGTAACATTTGGCGCTTCCCATACCTTGCAGCAGAAGGTGGCGGTGGCGTCTTTCTTTTGACTTATATCATATTGGCTTTGACCTTTGGCTTTGCTCTTCTTACTACTGATGTAGCAATTGGGCGTAGAACTAAGAAGAGCCCAATTGAGGCTTATGAGGCTATTTCAAAGAGATGGAAGTTCGTCGGATATCTTTCCTTCATTATTCCTGCAATAATCATCACTTATTACACAGTAATCGGGGGATGGATCATAAAGTACTTGGTTACATATATAATTGGAAAGGGTAATACAGCTGCTGAGAATGGCTATTTTGGAGCCTTTATATCATCTCCCGTCGCTTCTATTATCTACATGCTCATATTTTTCTTTGCTACTGCCTATATAGTTTACAATGGCGTAGAGAAGGGCATTGAGAGATTCTCTAAGTACATAATGCCGGGCTTGTTTATCCTTATATTCCTTATTGCACTTTATTCGCTTACTCTTAAATACGATGATAACGGTGTGGTAAGAACTGGTCTGCAGGGCTTTGCGCACTATGTTATCCCATCATTTAAGGGGATGACATTGGGTCGTTATCTAGGAGTTCTTCTATCTGCAATGGGACAGTTGTTTTATTCTTTATCTGTAGCAATGGGCATAATGATTACATATGGCTCATATGTAAAGGATGATGTAAATCTTCCATCGTCACTTGGCCAGATTGAGTTCTTCGATACTATGGTAGCATTCCTTGCTGGTATGATGATCATCCCAGCCGTTTATGTATTCTTTGGTCTTGAGGGTATGTCAGCAGGTCCTAGCCTGATATTCGTATCACTTCCGAAAATCTTCCAGTCTATGGGCATAATAGGACAGATTCTTGGTGGAATGTTCTTTTTGATGGTGCTCTTTGCAGCCTTGACCAGCAGTGTATCTATTTTGGAGACTATCGTGGCTAACTCTATGGAAGTCTTCAAAATAAGCAGAAAGAAGAGCTGTGTAATCATTACATCTATTGCCGCTTTGGTTGCTATAGTAATCTGTCTTGGATACAGCGTATTCTACTTCGAAGTAAAGCTTCCTACTGGAGCTGTTGGACAGCTGTTAGATATTGCAGACTATGTATCAAATAGCATTCTTATGCCTATTGTATCCATATCTACATGTATTCTTATTGGTTGGGTTGTAGGTCCAAAGTGGATTACAGATGAAATTGAGAAGAACAATGTAGTATTCAGGAGAAAGAAGCTATATATAATCATGATAAAGTTTGTAGCTCCTGTGCTTCTGTTCATCCTGTTCTTACAGTCTGTTGGCTTC
Organism: Flexilinea sp.; assembly: GCA_963638635.1. Classification (GTDB taxonomy): domain Bacteria; phylum Spirochaetota; class Spirochaetia; order Sphaerochaetales; family Sphaerochaetaceae; genus Ornithospirochaeta. The sequence continues at coordinate 1,545 of CAVHSB010000123.1, read as the reverse complement.
TTCAATCTTATAGAGAAGCTAGTTGCATAGAGGCAGGTATTGAAATTGCAATCATAAGAGAAGGGGAAAATAGCATTATCTGCAAATACAGATGAGGTTTATCTGGTATTTGCGATGAGTATGTAAAGGGCGATGCCATAAGCTTTACGTAAGATTGTGCTGGCTGCTATGTTATAGATCTAGGGCTTGGTAAGGATCTTCTATACTCAAATGGCTCACTCTTTGCATTTCCTATCATTTTTTGATGAGAAGAAGATTCCATATTCTGATTCTTCTTTTACCGGTAAGGATCACTATCTATTTGCACACAACGCCTATGACTGGAGTCATAATTTATCCGCACTCTAGCGGCGAGAGTGCCTTTGCCTCCCGTAATGCATTTATAGAATTCTCAGATGGAACTTCTGAGACCATTGATTTTATCAAGAAGGATGGGCCTCAGATGTTTATGATAAAGAAGAGAGAAGTATCGTCATTGGTGCTTAAAAAGCTGATGAAGAGTGATGATCCTTCTTTCTTTCCTTGCATTGATTCAGCTTGAAATATTTGGTATGTGATTAATTTATCGCGCCAAATTTGGCATGATTAATGAAATGGAGCTAGCAGTTTTAAATGCCATTATTGAAAATGGATTTTATACTTACGACGAGATATCACAGAGGACTTCAATTCAAAGAGGACTGTAACAAGAGTAATTTCTTCGTTGACTGAAAAGGGGTACATAGTAAGAGAAGGATCTAAGAAAAAGTGAAAATGGTTTGTTGTCAAATAATTATTCTCTTTACATGGAAGTTGCAGCAATCATCGCCATTTGCTAGGGTTTTGGTTCTTATTAGCTCAGCACCTACCATTTTGTATGTTTCATAGTCCATCTTGCACATAGAAGGGAGGAATTTCTCCATATGCTCTCTGTGGGCAAGTGTGCATATGCCACACTTCGTGTATGTGCATTTGAATTCGTTGTTACCTTTCTCGTATGTGAACCTCCAGCCCATAGGCTTATCAGAGGCTTGGCTCTTTATAGCTTCAGTCGCTTTTTTATCTTGAGTCTTATCTGAGAATAGAGCTCCGCTTTCTCTTTCTCTCTTATGAGCTTTTTGCATGAAGTCAGAGTTGATGTTTTTTGATATCACGTCATCAAGAAGAGCTGGAGTTAAAGCGCTATCTGCTTTAGCCATAGAAAAGAAGAATGCAGCTCCAATAAGCTGACTTTCTAATGACTCTCCATCAAGTCCTGGTGTTCTTCCAATCATTGCTTTGAATTCTTTCTTGGTTCTTCTTGATAGCTCTTTGAAGTTTTTATATCTATCCTTATCGTATTTCTTATAGTAGCTTTTGAGCATTTTCAAGAATATGAAGCTATAAATGTGACATGTAGCATTATATTTCATGGTTTGTTGCCCCTAACATATTTTATTATATGTAAAATAAAAAAATAAACTACTGTAAGATTATTGAGATAATGCTTATCATCTAGATAAGGAGTTATGCTATGAACGAAGTAATTGAAAACATGATTACAAGAAGAAGCGTCAGAAGCTATAG
>CAVHSB010000122.1:5009-5827 GCA_963638635.1 Flexilinea sp. | reverse complement strand
AATTCTCTGGCTTGGTTCTCAGGTGGCGATAATTCGTATCAAGTGCAGAAAAGAGTGCAGAATTGCTGTTGCTGTTTTGTTGCACTTCACAAACTCTACATAATTCTACATTCAAATGTTATTAACTAGATTTAATGTGAGTTGTATTATCTAAAACATATTTTTTGAGGTTATAACATGCAGAAGCTTTTGTTTTTTCTAACTGTTGCTGTAATTTGCACTACAAGTGTTTTTGCAACACCTGTTTCAATGGATGATGCCATAGCAGCAGCAAAGTCAAATAATATCTCAATGGAGATAGCTAAAATCGAGTTAGAGAAAAGTCTTAGAAATGCATCAACTCTTGATGATTGGCTTCCAGACTTTTCACTTACTGGCTCTATGACAACCAGTGCTAGTGCCATTAACCAGACCTTTAATCCAATCAATGCGAATTTAAGCTTGGGTGTATCATATTCACTTGGAACTGGTTTGATTGGCAATGCTGAGAGTGCAAGAATACAGGAGACTATAGCTAATATTACATTCATGACTTCAGTATCATCACTTGAAGAGAGCGTTATTACAGCTTACCTGAATCTTCAAAGCTCTAAGATAAGCATTGAAAGCAGTAAGGTATCTCTTGAGAATTTGAAGAGAACCTATGAATCAACAAAAGAGATGTATGAATCAGGTCTTACAAGTGAGCTTAATGTCCTTGATGCTGAGCTTGCCGTTAAGAGAGCTGAATACTCTCTTAAAGCTTTAAATGATGCATATGACCTTTCTTTGGATGCCTTTAGGATTCTTACAGGAATCACTTTCGATGACATCGAGCT
>CAVHSB010000122.1:0-4999 GCA_963638635.1 Flexilinea sp. | reverse complement strand
TGAAGTCAAAGCATTAGAGCTTCCAAGTGCAGAGGCGCTTATAGCTCAATATACTAAATCAATATTGAAGCTCCAGAGCTCTGATGCATCAATTGCTCAGGCTGAGGTCAATATGAAAACTACTAAGATCCAGAGCTACTATCCTTCTGTTTCATTCTCAGCTGGCTGGGATCTATCTAGCAGCGGTAATGTAAACTCATCCTGGAAGGGCAATGGCGACACTAGCGATAGCTTCCATGCAACTGTCGCATTCTCTGTTCCTCTCAGTTCATATATACCAGGCTCAGCTGGAAATAAGAATGTAAAGAGCTCAGAGGATAATGTTAAGATAGCTAAGCTCAATAAAGAGAATACAATCAATACATTGACAACTACTGTTAAAAGCTCAATCAGCACATTAGAGCAGCAATATGAGAATATAGCTATAGCAGAAGATAACCTAGAACTTACAAATAAGACTCTAGAGCTCAGAAGAGAAAGCTATGAAGCTGGTCTTTCTACTTTGTCAGATATGATTACAGCTGAAAACAGTGCACTATCTGCAGAGCTATCACTCTCAAGTGCAAAATCTCAATACATCAAGTCCCTTTATGGACTTGCAACAACTCTGGGTACAACAAAAGCAGAGCTTGAAAAAGAATATTCAATCTAAGAGGTATATAGAAAATGAAAGGTAAGATTTTTGATAAGATTATTACAATAATCCTTGTTCTTATTTGTGTAGCACTTGCTGTTGCAATCTATACAAAGACTGGTAATGGCAATGATGATAAGAAGAACATGATGAATGCTCCTGCGGCAGCTGAGGCAAATGAGACTGTAAATGTCAATGCAATTGAAGCTGAGAGTGCTACCTTCATCAAGACTAGAAAGCTTTCTGGCACTATATCATCTCTAGATAAGGATGTTTCTGTTTATTCTGATATTGCAGGTAAGGTTAGTCAGATTCTTGTAAAGCGCGGAGATGAGGTAAAGAAGGGAGATATCCTTTTATATGTTAACCCATCTAAGCCAGGCATGAACTATAAAGAGAGTGCTGTAGTAGCAACAGCTGATGGAACAATTTATGACGTTAAGGTCAGTGAAGGAGATAACGTAGCTTTATCTACTGCTCTTCTTGTAATCAGAGGAGAGAGAACCCTTAAGATTGATATCAACATTCCTGAGAAGGATCTTGCAACAATCAAGGTTGGTGCTGAAGCAACTGTTACTAGCGTTGCATATGATGGCAAGAGCTGGAATGCTGAGATAACATACCTTTCAGACAATCTTTCATCCTCGTCCCGTACACTTCCTGCTGAGCTCTCTATCGTTAGTGACACAGAAGGCCTAAGAGAGGGCATGTACGTAAATGCAGATGTAGTTGTAAAGGAGCTTGAGGATGTGATCATGATTCCAACAAGTGCTATCTCATCCTATGCAGGTAATAGCATTGTTTACCTAATTAAGGATGGTAAGGCTGTAAGAACGATAATCGAGAAAGGTGATTCAAGCTCAACAATGACAGTAATTACATCAGGCCTAGAGGCTGGTGATACAATCATAACAGCTGGTAACGTAACAGATGGAACTGCTGTAGCTATAGTTTAAGGAGCAGATATGTCAATAAGCGAGTTATCGGTAAGAAGACCGGTCTTAATGACCATGGTCTACGTATTAATAGCAGTTATAGCTGCAGTTTTCATCTCATCAATCGATCTTGCTCTATATCCTAGCGTAGATCTTCCTGTACTATCAGTTATCGTGAGCTGCAATGATGCAGGTCCAGAAGAGATTGAACAGCAGGTAGCTAAGACATTTGAGACGAACCTTTCGTCTGTTGAGAATATCAAGAATATTACATCTAGAAGCCAGGAAGGCAGATGTATGATTATTCTGGAATTTGAATATGGAACAGATTTGGATGAGGCTAAGAGCGATGTTCAGAGCGTTATCACAAGAGTAACTAGATCTCTTCCAAGCTGGGCTGAGACTCCTCAGGTAATCTCATTTGATAGTATTATGGGAAGTTCTGTAATATCTCTAACTCTCTCTGGTCCTAGAACTGTTGAAGAGCTTCAGACTATTGCAGAGGATACTGTTCAGCCACTTCTTGAAAGAATCTCAGGTGTTGCTAATGTTGATACCTTCGGCGGTGGTGAATATGAATATGCTGTAAATGTTTCAACAAACAGACTCAATGCATATGGTGTAACACTTGCAGAGGTATCTGCTGCACTTGCAGGACACAATGTGCAGTCTACAGCTGGTTCAATTACTCAAGGTAATCTTGATTATAATATCACAATTGATGGCAGATTCGATACTCTTGAAGAGATCTCTGATAGTGTTGTTGCAATTAGAAATGGAGTAGCTATCCACTTAAGTGATGTTGCGGATGTTCAAAGAGAGAAGAAGTCCGGTGGCAGAGAGTCCTATTTGAATGGTAACCAGATTGTCTCAATTGATATCTCAAACACATCAGATAGCAACTCAACAACTGTAGCTAAAGCAATCAAAGAGGCACTTCCTTCAATTAGAGAGGCAATAGATAGTGATCTTACCCTATCAATCGAGAGAGACTCTACAGAGATGATTTCTTCATCAATGAGAGAGGTTATGTACTCTGCGATAGAGGGCGTTGTCCTTGCTGCTGCTATCATCTTCCTGTTCTTGAGAAACGTTAAGGCAACAATCATCATTGCACTTAGCATGCCTATATGTATTTTGATTACATTGATGATTATGTCTATAAGCGGTATTTCTGTTAACAGCTTGAGTATGGCAGGTCTTATTCTGGGTATTGGAATGATTGTAGATGCTTCTATCATCATTCTTGAGAATACCTATTACTATAGAAGTAAGGGTGCTAAGTCTGCTGTTGCTGCTATCAAGGGTAGCCAGAACATGCTTACAGCTATTGTTGCATCAACACTTACAACACTATGTGTATTTGTACCTCTTATCATTTATAAGTATCAGCTTGGAATGATTGGAATAATGTTCCAGGATCTTGTAATTACAGTATGTATATCACTTGCTTGTTCCCTGTTTGTTGCAGTAACGCTTGTTCCTGCATTATCTGGTAGTATTCTAAAGCTCAATACAAGAACTCAGAAGCCTTTGAAGTTCAAGCCTCTGGCTTTAGTAGATAAAGCTATGGATAATTTCGAGAAGGGTATGAGGAATGGATATGCTAAAATTCTGGGCTACTTCCTTGATCATAGATTCCTTCTTATTGTTCTGCTTGTATTGCTTCTGTTATTCTCTCTTACTATGTTCTCTGGTATAGGTATGAGCTTAACACCTCAGATGACAAGTAATGATGAGGTATCTCTTTCTTTGACACTTGATCCAGGTACAAACAACAGCATAACAAGAGCTTCTGTTTTTGCTATGAATGAGAAGGTAAAGGAAACACTTCCAGCTGATAGCTATGAATCTATCACTCTTGAGGTTGGATCTTCCAACACAGGCTCTATTCGTATTGCTCTTCCTGATATTACAGAGCAGAAATACAGTGCTAAGGAAGTTCAGAATATGCTGAGACCGCTTCTTAACGGCAACCCAGCAGAGACTTGGTCTATAGGATCTGGCAGAGGCTTTAGTTCAAGTGCAATCGATGTTGAGATTCATAGCAATGATGCTGATGCATCCAAGGAAGCTGCAAGCAGAATCGAGAAGATCCTCAATGAGCATGTCGGTGTAATTCAGGACATTTCTTCAGATATCTCAGATGGTGCTCCAAAGGTTGCAATAGATATCGACTACGATAAAGCTGGTGATTATGGTGTATCTGTATCTACAATCTCATCAACTCTTACAGCAGCGCTTACAGGCCTAACAGCTACTGAGATTACTACATTCAGCACAGATACAACCTATGATCTTGTTGTCAAGGTAAATGAGGATGATCTTTCTTCTATAGATGATCTATCATCTCTCATGATTCCAACAAGCTATGGCAATCTTCCTCTTGATACCTTCGTAACCTTTACAGAAGGCACAAGCCCAAGAACCATAACAAGAGAGAACAAGGAGAGAGTTAACCATATTACAGCTAATGCTAAGGATGGAGTATCTGCGTCTGTAGCACAGACAGCTGTAAACGAAGCACTTGATCAATATTTGATACTCCCTGATGGTGTTAAGATCGAGCAGGGTGGTGAAATGACAGACTTTGCAGAATATATGCCTATATTGATTAAGGTTATCATTCTTGCACTCTTCCTCGTTTATGCAGTAATGGCTGCGCAATTTGAGAGCTTGCTTAACCCGCTTATCATATTTGCAACTATTCCGCTTCTACTAATTGGTGTAATCTGGATTCATATATGGACAAGCACAAGCTTCACATTGTTCTCCATCGTCGGTATTGTTGCCCTCATAGGTGTAGTAGTAAACAACGGTATTGTACTTGTAGATGCGATTAATAGATTGATTGATGAAGAGAGAATCTCTGTAAAAGAGGCTTGCTTGAAGTCAGCTAAGGGTAGATTAAGACCTATCTTAATGACAACTCTTACTACAATTCTTGGAATGATTCCTATGGCATTCTTCCCAGGTGAAGGTTCAGAAATGCTCCAGCCTATTGCCCTTACATTCGTAGGTGGTATTGTAACGGGTGCTTTCTTAACACTTCTATTAACACCTGTTCTCTATTCTCTTCTTAACCAGAGAAAAGAGAAGCACTACGATGATCCTGATTCACTCAAAAATCAGCTCAGAGAATACGATAACGCTAATAAATAGCAATCAATCTCATATATTGCCGGAGTTTAAAAAAGCTCCGGCTTTTCATTGTCTGATAATCTCTTATTCGTTATAGCTTCGTTTTATGTTATATTTATGCTATGAAGAGAATAGCCAAAGGCACAAGTACATTTGAAGAGCTCAGAAACAACAATAATGTATATGTCGATAAGACAGAATATCTATACGAGCTCATTCCTGAGACAAGCTCCTATTACTTTCTTGCCCGCCCTCGCAGATTTGGAAAGTCAATGACCTTGAGTACCTT
>CAVHSB010000121.1:0-5838 GCA_963638635.1 Flexilinea sp. | reverse complement strand
GAGTATAGTATTATCCTTAATCTTTTGGTTTACATAGTAGCCTTCAGGAAGCTCTACTCTTACGGAAACTGCGTCATATGGCATCAAATTCTCTAAGCTTCCGCTGATTGTTAGTCCATCATCAGAGACTGCTGGTTCTAAAAGAGTAGTTGAACCATACCTACCATATGTCACAAAGAGATTTCCATCTAGGTCAGTCTTCTTTGGAAGAGTCAATGAGAAATTGAATTTCTTAATTGGGAAATCATTCTGGCTTGAGAGCATATTCTGATAGAACTCATCATAGAGCTTATATCTATCTGGGCCCAGATTGAAATCATATGAGAATTTATATCTTACCGGCCCCTCGACATACCTATCTGCACTACCGAATCTTATTGAGTAATAGCCATCCTCCTTTGATATCTCAACATCCCCGCCACTCTCTATTTTGAAGTTATCGACAGTTGCAACTATAGGATAAAAGGGATCAGCCTCATCAAAGTAATATTTAATATCTCTATATATGCCATGCATAGGAGATGTAAAGTAAACAAGTATATCTTCACTATAATGCATTGTTCCATCTTCAGATAGAACACAATCAATTGAGTAGTTCTCGTAATAATAATTCTCTCTTGCAAAAAGAGAGAATGGTATTAAAAGAATCAGAAAAATGATGATAGAATGCTTTAGCACTAGAATTTGACTTCCACTCTTTTCTTTGCAACTTCTTCAGCCTTTACATAAGCTAGCTTCTGGAAGTGTCCAATATTAGCAATTATAGATGCCGGAAAAACCATCATCTGATCGTTGAATATACGAGCTGATGCATTGTAGTACTTTCTGGCTAGCAAGAGCTCCTCTTCAACGCTCTTAAGCTGATTCTGAAGATTAATAAAGTTTTGATTGGCCTTTAGCTCAGGGTAGCTTTCAGAGAGAGCAAAGAGAGACTTGAGTGCATTTGTAACAGCACCATCTGCTTCATCCTTAGCCTCAATTCCAGTAGCACTTATAGCACTGTTTCTAGCTTTAATGACAGCCTCTAGCGTTGCACTTTCATGCTTTGCATAGCCCTTAACTGTTTCAACCAAGTTAGGAATGAGATCATAGCGCTGTGTAAGATGAGCATCTATTCCAGCCTCAGCCTCCTCTGCTTTGTTTCTGGCTTTAATAAGCCCGTTATAAACACCAACGCCCCAGAAGATGAGAACAAGCAGAACAACAATCAAAATAATCAATATTGTCATCATTAACTCCTACTAACAGAATAACACTCTTTCAGCTTTCCTTATAATAAATTTCTTTTCTTACTTCTTCTGCCTTTTTAAAATCAAAGGCTTTTATGAGAGCAAGACCTAAATCTAAAGCATAACCAGCACTTTTTCCTGTAATGATATTGCCAGATACCACAACACCTTCTTTTGAGAAATCAAAACCTGGTGCATAGCTCTCGCAGCCTGGATAGCAGGTCGCATTGTGGCCATCAAGAATACCAATAGATCCAAGCACTACTGCAGGAGATGCACATATAGCACTGACAATCCTTCCATTTCCATTTGCACTTAGCAAAGCAGAAACAACATGCCTATCAGCTTTGAGATTGATTGCACCAGGCATACCACCTGGACAGAAGTAGATATCATAATCATCTGCTATTTTAGCTATTGGAATATCTGCAACGAACTTCACATTATGTGAAGACCTTATAACATCTCCACCTACTCCAGCTGTAGCCACATCAAAGCCTGCTCGTCTCATAAGATCAATAGGAGCTAATGCCTCAACCTCTTCAAAGCCATCTGCTAGAAATACAACAGCTTTTATCATAAGACCTCCTCATTCCAACCGCTTTCACGTGCACTTCTGAGCATAGAGGCTGCATGCTTCATTATTCTTTCAGTCTCTTCCCAGCCAATGCAAGCATCTGTAACAGATACACCATATTTAAGGCCATTCTTACCATCTGCTATCTTCTGTGAGCCCTCATTGATATTCGACTCAAGCATAAAGCCCTTTATAGCCTCAGAGCCCCAGCATACCTGGTCTATTACATTTCTGAGAACTCTCTTCTGCTTTGTATAGTCCTTTCTAGAGTTTGCATGAGAGCAATCAATGACAATGGCAGGATTAAGATTAAGGCTCTCCATCTTAGAGGCAGCGGATTCTACAACATCCTCATAGAAGTTAGGACCTGTATCGCCACCCCTTAAAATCAGATGACAGCAATCATTGCCAGTAGATCGGAATATGGCATTCTGACCATTGCGCCTAATACCGATAAAGGATGCAGGCTTTGATGCAGATTTAACAGCATTTATAGCAGCAGTCATGTCTCCGCTTGTAGCATTCTTGAAGCCAATAGCAACAGAGAGACCACTTGCAAGCGATCTATGCGTCTGGCTCTCTGTTGTTCTTGCACCAATACTAGACCATGACATGATCTCATCAATGTATTGTGGGATTATAGGATCCAGCACCTCACAGCCAACAGGAAGTCCTATTCTAGTAATCTCTAAAAGAAGAGATCTTGCAACCTCAAGCCCCTTCTCTATATTACAGCTTTCATCCATATCTGGATCCATGATAAGCCCCTTCCATCCAAGTATAGTGCGAGGCTTCTCAAAGTAGGTTCGCATAACAACAAAGAGCTCATCCTTGACCTCTTCATTGAGTCTTTTGAGCCTTTTGGCATATTCAATAGCTGACTCTGGATCATGGATAGAGCATGGCCCGACTATAGCAAGAAGCCTATGATCCTCGCCATGTATAATAGAGTTAACAGCACCTCTGAAGGAAGATATTGCTCTCTTATCGTCCTGAGAGAGAGGATACTCAGCTGCTATCTCTGCAGGAGTCTTTAGACTATCTATCCTTTCTATTCTTACATCTTGAGATAAAACGTCAATATTATTCATAGAGCAAGTCTAACTCAAAAGAGAAAGATGTTCTATTTCTTCTCTTCCTCTTTCTTATTTTTCTTTGGATATAAGAAGCGCTTGATCTTCTGAGTAGGAGTTCTCTCAAAGTCCTCCTCCTGAAGCTTTACCTCATCAATCTTAGAATAAGCAGAAAGCTGTGAGTTAACTTCCTTTCTTATTGATGCAATATACTTCTTGGCCTCTTCCTTAGCTTCATCTATGCTTATAGCCATCTTATCTGCAAGCCCCTGCAAATCTATTTTAACAAGAGCTAGAAGACCACCATTTTCTGGAACAACGAGAGACTCCTGAACAAAGGAAAGATTGTTAATAAGACTCTCAATAGACTCTGGATATATGTTCTCACCAGCTGGACCTAGGATCATAGTCTTTACTCTGCCCTTAATAGCTAGCCTGTTCTTCTTATCAAGAAGGCCTAGATCTCCAGTCTTGAAATAGCCATCCTCAGTAAAGGCTTCCTTATTGAGCTCATCATTCTTATAGTAGCCCTTCATGACATTAACACCCTTTACAGCTATCTCTCCAACACCATCCTCTCTCTTATTCAGAAGCTTCACATCATCATCTATTACAACCTTACCAATCCACCCTGGTCTTTGATCTCTTCTTCTAGGACCGCCACCTGCTATGAGCGGACTTGTTTCAGTAAGCCCATATCCAATTGAATATGGGAAATGTGCTTTATATAAGAACTCCTCAACCTCTTTATCAAGAGCTGCACCACCTATACCAAAGAACCTTAAACGACCTCCAAATGTATTTTTAAGCTTTCGTCCAATCATCTTATAGACATAGGATTTGAAAGGTCCCTTCAAGAGCTTCTTTATCTTATTCTCACCATTGATTACAGGAACTATAGCAGCCTTATAGACCTTCTCGATAAGGAGAGGAACCGTAAGCATAATCTCTGGTCTCACAGATTTCAATGCTGGAAGCAATATAGATACTGCAGGTGGCTTACCTAAGAATGTTATATGGCAGCCTCTCATAAGAGTCAGCAACTGACCGATTGTAAACTCATATACATGGCTCATAGGAAGTATTGATAGCACGTTATAGCCTGGCTTAATCTTTACATATACATCCGTGCTTAAGTCAGCGCATCTAAGAAGATTCTTATGAGTAAGAACCACACCCTTACTTGTGCCTGTGGTACCAGATGTATAGATTATTGATGCAACATCATCCTCTTCAGGCTTTGAAAATGAAAGCGCATTAGGAGAAATCTTAGCATCCTTCATTGAAAAGCCTGGAGAATTCAGGTACATATAGCCATCAGGGATATCGTGAATATTGATAAGATCCTCAGCTCTGAAAATATCCAAATCCTGCTTTTCTGCCTTATACGACTTTATCTTCTGATAGCTTTTAGCATTTACAAGCACACCTCTTGCTTCGCTATCCTTTAATATGAACTGTGCCTCACGTGCAGTAAAATCAGGAAGAATAGGAACAGCAATAGCACCTATATAGGTAATACCAAGATACATAACCATCCAATTAGGACAGCTTTCTGCAAATATAGCGACCTTATCACCCTTCTTATAATCCTTAGATAGCAGGTAAGACGCAACAGCTCTTGAGTAATATGAGAGCTGTGAGAATGTCATATCACTATCCTCTTCATGGCCATAGATGCTATAGCAAATTCTCTTTGGCCATCTTGATGAGACAGCATTAACAAAGTCTGGGAAGGTATAACCCATTACACACTTCATCTTAAGGCCATCTGCTCTTTTGGCTTTTCTGCACTTCTTGAATGTCAGCTTTGTTTTCTTAGGCTTTTTATCTTTGGCATCTTTCTTACTCATTGATGAATCCTTCAGCTCCCTCGCCTCTCTCTAGCACCTTGAGAAACACTCCAGACGGAATCGATTTCTCTGCCAGCTCCCTGACTATAGAGCTTTTGTTGTTGTTATCTGAGAGATGTACAAAGTAGACTTCATCTCCCCTTTTAGCTGTACGAGATGCAAAGTCTACAGCATCTCTATTATCTAAATGTCCATATAAGCCCTTGACTCTATTCTTGAGCCACTCCTCGTATGGTCCATTTTCAAGCATCTCTAAATCATAATTAGCTTCAATGAATTCAAGATCTGCATCGCGTGCAAATGAGAATGCATTATCTGGAACTATACCGCTATCTGTCATAAGGAATACAGAAGAGCTAGCTGTTTTTATAAAATAGCCAGATGAGCCAACTGAATCGTGACTGGTTGGAAAGGATGTAATCTCAAACCTGCCAATTCTAGTGGTATCACCAAAGCTGAAGGTGTGAAGCCTATCATAGTCTATCTTCTGCTTGATTATAGTGCTCTTAAGCTCTTTATGGCTTCTTGAAGATATGAACACTGGAAGACCTGTCTTTCTAATGAAAGTACCTACACCCTTAGAATGGTCAGGATGAAGATGTGTAAGGAACATCGCATCGATAGATTCAATTGGAATTGAATGCAAAGAAAGAGACTCTGAAAGCTTTTTATAGGTAACACCACAATCTATGATTACGGTCTCATCATCTTCATTGAAGATATAGCAATTGCCACAGCTTCCTGTTGTCAGCACAATATAATGCATCAGCCCTCAATCCTCATAAAATCCTTATCAACGCCAATAACGGCCTTCGCTCCTCGTCTTAAAATCGGCTTCTTCAAAAGCTCAGGATGCTCTATAAGCTCCTCTTTGGGATCATAATCCAAATAATCATACCCTCTTTTCTTATAATAAGAAGAGCTTTTATCAATCAAAGAGAATAAATCATCAACACTATTGAAGATTGATTCCCATTCCTTGGCCTTTAGCTCGTATCTATCTAAATCTACGAATTGGTATTCAATTCTGCACTCTTTCAAGAATCGCTCAGCCTTGGCTGTATCCTTATCTTTCTTAGTTCCAATTACCTGAAGCATTTCAATAA
>CAVHSB010000120.1:0-5855 GCA_963638635.1 Flexilinea sp. | reverse complement strand
AACTACTACTCCTTCATTAGAGCCAATCCACTCTCCGTCTGTTATAGACTTATATATCTCGAAGACAGCCTTATCCTTCTCCTCATCCACTCCAACCAGCACAGCATTGATATCAAACTCAGAATCCTCAGCTTCAGAATAGTAGATTATATCTGCTGCAGTCTTGAAGCGTGGAGCATATGGAAGCTTCTCCTTCTCAAATAGCTTTGATGCATACTCTAGCTCATCATAGCCTATAAGAAAGTCATTATTGTATTCCTCTCTCTTCTCAAAGTATCCCTTCTTATATACAGATACCTCAGAACTTTCATAGCTCAGTAAATTGAGCGTAGACACATTGAAAATACCTCTGATAAACCCATCTACAATCGTTGATACAACCACTGATACAAGCACTGCAATGATCGTTATAGCAGTTCTTGTCTTATATCTTGCAAGATTTCTGAGTGAGAGCTTAATGCTATTCAGCATCTCTTATCCTCCACTATCTTGCCATCCTTCAGAATCACTATTCTTCTGACGTTGTCCAAGACCTCCTGATCATGAGATGAATAAATGACAGTAATATGCTTTTCTTTATTGAGACGCTCTAGCAGCTTTAATACTATCTGGCTGTTCTTGCTATCGAGATTAGCTGTAGGCTCATCAGCTAATATAAGCTTAGGATTACGTACAATAGCTCTTGCAATAGATACTCTTTGCTGCTGTCCACCAGACATCTCACCTGGCCTTCTGTTCTCATAGCCTTCAAGACCAACTGCCTTTAAAGCCTCCCGGCTCGCCTTCCTTGTATCCTCAATGCCTAATGCAGCAATCTCAGCTTTAGCTAAAGGCTGGAAAGCAAGCTCAACATTCTCAAGCGCACTCAATACCGGTATTAAGTTGTAGCTCTGAAAGATAAAGCCAAGATTAAGACGTCTAAAGGCTGTTTTCTCTCTCTCGCTCATCCTAGAGAGGCTATATTGACCAAGCTTTATATCTCCGGAGGATATGGAATCGAGCGTTCCAATAAGATTCAAAAGAGTAGTCTTTCCTGATCCCGATGCACCAGAAAAAGCAACAAGCTCCCCCTCTTCTATCTTAAGATCTATTCCATCAATAGCCCTTACTTCCTCATCACCTGTTCTGTAAACTTTAACGAGTGAAGATACTTCAATCTGATTTGGGTTAGTCATAACAAACTATTATCAATTAACATATCTGATTGTCAATAGTTAGTCATGGCTACCCTCTAACATCCATCACCATTTATAGAACAAGCTGCACCAGTTTCAAAAGCTTCATATGTGCTATCAGCATCGTCATATGTGATTTTATATTCCATAGCTGCGACCTGAGAGAGTGTATAGTAGATAGAGCAATATCTGCTGGTCTTCTCCATAGCGCTTTCAAAAAGCTCCTTGTTTTTAACACCCTTAGCATTAATACGAAGAACGCAATGCTCCATAGTTGTAGGCTTCTCTGTTCTTTTGGTGCAGGAGATATCAAAAGAGATAGAGCTATATTCAGCCCCCATCTTCTCTGCTAATGCTTTGAATGTCAGATAAAAGCATCCGGATAATGCACCAAGCAGATAATGGTAAGGCCCTGATAGAGCCTCGATATCATGTTTAATGCCATTTGGTGTCACAAAGTATTGGTTATCCCTACTATATTCAGCTTTAATTCTCAAATCACTCATATTATTGATAATAATTTTCAATAATAAATTAATCAACTAAACACTTGCCAAGAAGTTAAATTTCAGTCAAAATACATTTTAGCTCTTATAGCGATGGAGAGGTGCGAGAGAGGCCGAATCGGGCTCCCTGCTAAGGAGTTGACCTGGCAAACCCGGGTCCGGGGGTTCGAATCCCCCCCTCTCCGATTAAGTCCCTTGAGAAATCTAGGGACTTTTTAATTTACCATATACAACGAGATCGCCACCATATTATTTACCTTCGCATAGTAATAGACAAAACAATCTGTTATGATTTGAATCATGATTAGTTTTGATGTAGATGATTATGACAAGGAATTCAAGCGTGTAGAGAAAAACAATGACAAGCTTCTCGTTCTTTTCGAGAAAGCTCTTACAGGACTTTCAGATAAGACAATAAAGCAGCATGTCTCAAATGCTTCTCTTTTTCTCAATGACTACTTCTATAGAGAAGGCTTGGAGAATCCACAAGAAGGCGCTGAGTACATGGATAACTTCTTTGACTTCTTTGTTAGAAAGTGTCTTTGGTCTTCTCCTGCTACTGTTAAACAGCTTGCTGCAAGCATGAAGAAATTCTACAAGTGCATGCTACAAAATGGCATTGTAGATGATGATGCTGTTGAGGAGGTTCTTATGACAATTAAATACGGCCTCGAGGATTGGATGGATGAGAGCGATATCTCATCATGGGATTATTAGATTTTAGCCTAAGACATTCTCTCATTCTCCCAATTAGTAACAGATACACACACTTTACTCTGTTTATGCCAAGGCACTTGCCAATATATGAATAGGAAAATAGCGAATTATGCTGTTATCATTACTTATTCCTAATTCTATATTTATATAGGAAGCCAAGGCTCCTATAATTAGGAATAACATGCATCTGCTATTTTTGTAATGAAATTTCAGTCTGTTTCGTTTATCTATTCCTATTAATTTGTAATCATCTTGTTATTTTTCCAATGCTCATGATTAAGTCAATCTCATTGAATACAAGCAAGATTTACATCAACATAAAATTCCAATGCTGATAGCACAGAAAGAACTTTATCTATCTCCAGTGTTGGCTTACCTCTCTCAAGCTCAGATAAGAATCTGACTCCAACTCCACAAAGCCTTGCAGCTTCCCTTTGAGTCATATTCATCTCTTTGCGTCGTTCTTTGACTAAAGCTCCAATTGCTTCTGCTTTGGTAACTCTCATACTTTTAAATTTATATTACCGTACGGTAATAATCAATAAGTACAGATAAAAACACTTATATAACTAATGCCATTTTAGTTAACTTTTTATCTCTCAAAGTATTGTCTAAAATTATGAAGTAGTGCAAAATACATGTTGCAATGAGACCATAGCTCAGCTGGATAGAGCATCAGGTTGCGGACCTGAGGGTCGGAGGTTCGAATCCTCTTGGTCTCGTAACTCACCAAGGTTCTCTTGGATAACGAGATTAAATATAGGGGTGCTTACAAGGCACCCTAATTTTTGCTCCAAACAAATTCAGAAATCATATGAGCAGCTTCTTCGATTTGATCTTCTTTGCTGATTGATGCACTTCCGTCTCCCTTCTGGGGGCCATAGAAGGCAAAGCCAGAGTGGTTAGCACCAGCTATCACAGCCTCTTTAAGGCTTGCTGGCAGATTGTGCCTGTAGCTGTTATAGCGCTCTAAATTCAATACCTTATCATTAGAGCCGTAGACAGAAAGAACTTTGATTGAGCTCTTTGATATATCCTTAGTCGAATAGGCTGCGAGAAGAATCAAAGAGTCTATAGTCTCCTGATGCTTATAGGCATATAGAGAGGCCATAGCACCACCTAGAGAGTGCCCTGCTATAAGCCAATGCTTAATCTCGCTATGTTCTTTGATGATATTATCAGCTGCATCTATATTGAATATGGCAAGCTTGAATGGCATCTTGATTATGTAACAGACAATGCCATTCTCTGCAAGCTTTTCCATAAGTGGAATATATGCACATTCCTCCACTTTAGCACCGGGATAGAATATCATAGCTGTGTCAGAAATCTCATCTGGAAGTGTTACTATATACCCATCCTCTGCTATCGTGGCTTCGATATATTCACTTACCTTATCACTATCTGCCTTGTAGTAATCAAATAGATATATAAAGACAAAAGCCAACAATAGAAGAGGAATTGCTATGAGTAGCTTCTTGCGCTTCATCTGAGCTTCTTGCGCTTAGCAAGATAGTAAGAGACTATAAGCACTGCAGTTACAAACAGACTTATTGGATATGCCTCCATTATTGTCTTAAAGGTCCTGTTCTTAGGGAATACCGTGAATAGCCATACCATTCTAACACCACATATGCCTACTGTTGTTAAAATAGAAGGAACTAAAGAAATACCATAGCCTCTTAAATAGCCAGAAGTTACTTCATAGATGAAATTGCAGGTATATGAAAGCATGATCATTACAAGTCTTATGTAGCCTGTCTCAATAACCTCTGGATCGTTATTGAAGATAGTCATAAGCTGCTTGCCAAAGAGAATGACAATTGATGCAGATGCAAATAGAGCTAAAGCATCCTCTCCTAGCGATAGTCTATATACTCTTCTGCATCTATCCAGCTGTCCAGCTCCATAGTTCTGGCTTGTGAATGTAGTGCAGGCTTGAGCAAAGGAATTGATTATATAATAAACAAACACCTCTATATTCAATGCGGCACTTGATGCTGCTATTACAACAGTTCCAAGGCTATTGATTGATGATTGAATTATGATATTCGCAAGAGAGAATACACCGCTCTGTATTCCAGCAGGGAGCCCTATAGCGATGATCTTTCCAAGTATTCTCTTATCTATTGTAAGCTCCTTTAAATCCAGATGGATATAATCCTCCTCTTTTAAAAGCTTAACAAAGAGAATAGCTGCGCTTATTGCGTTAGATATAACAGTAGCTATTGCAACACCCTCTACAGACATCTTCAATACAATCACAAAGAAGAGATTGAGCATTATGTTTATGATGCCAGATAAAGCTAGTGCTATAAGCGGAGTTCTCGTGTTGCCTACACTTCTGAATATCGCTGCTTCAAAGTTGTATAGAAATATTACAGGAAGTCCAATTAAATAAATTCGAAGGTATAATAAGGCTAATGGGAATACTTCATCTGGAGTATTGAGAGCCTTCAAAATAGGGGATGCAAAGATCTCTCCTATAATAGCTACGGCAAAGCCTCCGATTATAGAGATCAATATAGAGGTATGAACAGCCCTTGAGGCCTCCCTTCTATCCTCGCAGCCTACTGCACTAGCAATAACTACATTGGATCCAAGAGAAATACCTATGAATAGGTTGAGAATAAGAGAAACAAGAGGACTATTAGCGCCAACAGCTGCAACAGCAATAGTCTTCATTGAGCCTGTAAAGTTGCCGACGACTGCAATATCTGAAGCATTGAATAGCTGTCCAAGAATAGCTGTCGCTGCAATAGTAAGAGCAAATGCTGGAATTCTATTCCACATTGGCCCATTAAGCATATCTATATTCTTCTTCATGATAGATGGTGATTATAGAACCAATGCAGAATCGTGTCTAATGTCTTACTTTATTCGAACTTCCATATCTTTCTTTCTAGGCTTACATGCCCATGCTCCAAAGCTATGCAAGGAAATAAAGAAATACTTATTTGACATAATAACAGTTTCCCAAATAATCGGACTATAGAAACAGCCGTCTAAACTGCATTTAGCCTCCTGTAGCCCGGTTTTCAGCTCAAAATCCCCCGTTTTTACTCTCAGAACATCCATCCGGATGGATTTTTCTTGCAATGAAGGGCGGATTTTTATTGAAAACGGGAATAAAATCCTTGCATTTCTTAGTCCGGTTATGGTATCATTGGACTATAATATGGAGTGATTTTGCCATGGCTGTACCGCAGGAAATAAGAGAAGTCAAAAGACCTTTGAATACAATAGTAGAAGACAGCGGGAGGGATTCGGCTTTCCGTTATTCCGTAAGGGAGCGCGGGGAGATTGTATATGAGCCCGGCAGAAACCCCAGACCCATGAACGGCAAGGTAATCGGACATATAATCAACGGAGAATATGTTCCAAAGGCTGAGAAGACAAAGACTGAGCCCGAGGAGCTGAGCTATGGAGCGTGTGCTCTCATCCAGAACGAGTCTGC
>CAVHSB010000119.1:0-5925 GCA_963638635.1 Flexilinea sp. | reverse complement strand
TTTTATTTATGGTGTAGAGATAGAGTAAAATTCAGCTAATCTATAGATAAGTTAATTGAAAATGGGTTAAAATGACTCTACTTAAAGGAGCTTATATGGATTGGACTTTAACTATTGGTTCTTTAGAGCTTGGGGTTTATGACTTCATAGCATTAGGCTTGTTGCTCATTAGCTCAGTATCCTGTGCTTTTGTAGGCTTTTCAAGAAGTGCCAGCAAGAGCTTTGGAATAGTTCTATCTATACCATTGGCCTTATTATTCACATCAACGCTAAGAGATTTTATAGTAAAGAACACAAGCATATCTATATTCGTTGCAACAATATTTTCTTTTGTTGGTTTGTCCTTAATAATTTATATACTCTTCTATTTTGTTGGCTCCCTTCTAGAGAATACGCTAGAAGCACTGCATTTAAGTGCACTTAATGCTATATTAGGCTTTCTATGGGGCTTGATAGTTTCTGCGATTATCATAAGCATCATCTCTGCCTTGATTACTTACCAGCCATTTATAGATTTTACAACGCTATTTGATCATAGTGTGCTTTATAAGACATTCTTCAAGAGTCTATATGCATTCATAAGGGAGAATGTAAATGCCATTGGATAATCTTTCACTGACCCAGAAGAATCTTGCAGATGAGATATGGAGAATATACCAGAATGGATATCTTCCAAGCTCATTGCTTTTCTCTGGCGCAAACGGTACAAGCAGGCTTACTGCAGCTTTGGATTTATCCTTTACCCTAACAAAGCAGGAAGATAAACGCTCAGAGCTTCTTACCTCTGATATAATTTATTTTCCTAGGCGTAACTTCACATCCATGCTCAAAGCTTCATTTGAGCTATTTAAGATGCAAAGAACGAAGAGCTCCAGATTATTCTTATTAGAGTCTGTAAGAAAGGTGCTGCTGCAATATAATGGAGTACTTAGAGATGCATATGATTCAAATACAAGAAAGTATTTTTCACTAGCATCTGATATAGACGAAGCATTGCTCGAATTTGAGGATGATAGAGAGTATAGCGAGAAGGAGTGTGAGAAGCTGTGCTCCTTTTTAGAGAAATCAATGCTCTCTCAAGGCTCCACATTTCAATATAAGGGCAAGAAGAATCCATCTATCACTATTGATGAGATCAGAGCGGTAAAAGAGTGGACAGGGGAGAAGGGCAGAGAGAAAATAGCTATATTCGAGAATATCGAAGATAGTACCGATGCTGCTAAGAATTCTCTTTTGA
This sequence comes from Flexilinea sp., assembly GCA_963638635.1. Lineage (GTDB taxonomy): Bacteria > Spirochaetota > Spirochaetia > Sphaerochaetales > Sphaerochaetaceae > Ornithospirochaeta. Next base: position 4,688 of record CAVHSB010000119.1, on the reverse strand, counting down.
AGCTTTTGGAGGAGCCTGATGAGAATTCGCATCTTATCTTGATTTCAAATCAGCCTCAACGCCTTCTTCCGACTATACTATCAAGAGTTCGCAAGTTTGAATTTCCAGAGCTTTCAGAGGAGAATGTAACTTCTTTGATAAAAAGACGCTTTTCTATATATGAGGGAAGCTTTCATTCCTTTGAATCCTTCTATTTTGAGATGGCCAATGGTAATGCTGTAAAGGATGAGATGACTAGGATGATCGATAGCTATATCGATTCATTTATCAATAAAAAGAAGCTAAGGAGAGAAGATGAAGAGAAGATGATGGGCTTTCTAAAGGAGCAAGAAGGCTATCAATATTTCAGAGAGACTATAACTCTTAAGCTTGAGAAGCTGCTTCTAAGCCATAGCATTGACCGAGGTCGAATATATAGGCTCTATTCTGTTTTCAATTCCTGGCAAAGAGATAGAGATGTCTTTAATTTATCAGATAGAATGGCATTGGATCTTTCATTAAGGGAGGCATATCGTGTCAAATAAACTTCTTAAGAAGGTTCTTGAGGATATTTCTAATTATCCACTTGAAGAGGTAGAGAAATTAATAAAAGAGGAGGTCACTGAAAGCGATATCTATAGATCTCTATTCGATTCGCTTCAGGAGGCACACATAGTAATAGACAATAATGGCAAGATAAGGCTTTTCAATAAAAGCATTTATCAGATATTGCCGCTATCTCAATCACGAAGGCTCAAGGAGGGGATATCCGTAATACAATCATTTCCAGATGAGGATATTAAAGAATATATAGCCTCTATTATTGCAGGGAGAGAGAAATCAGAATCTGCTGATTTCACATTCCAGCATGGACAGGATATGAAGACAATAAGAGTCGACTTTGCAAAGGTAGTATCAGAGGATGAATCCTTTTTGGATATCAGGCTTAGAGATATATCTGAAGAGCTCAGGAACGAGGTAAGGCTCAGAAGAAGCGAGAGCCTTGCAAGCATGACTACTATGGCAGCAGGAGTTGCTCATGAGATCAAGAATCCATTAGCAGCAATGAAGATACATCTTCAATTGATGAGAAAGGCTTTATCAAAGAAGGGGTCGCTAACAGCAGAGGAGGCTGAGAAGTATCTATCTGTAATAGATGAGGAGACGGACCATCTGAACTCTATAGCTGTAGATTTTCTATTTGCTGTAAAGCCAATGAATGTTGAGCTTAAATTAATGTCTATTTCTGACATTGTTGAGGAGACTGTATCTTTCTTGATGCCAGAGGCAGAGGAGAAGAACATCAAAGTTAAGCTTAATATACAGAAATACATTCCTAAAATAAGAATAGATTCAAGGTATGTAAGGCAGGCACTTCTCAATATTATAGAGAATGCCTTTGCTGCTATGAAGAATGGTGGATGCTTATATGTTGTACTCAAGCAGGAAGGGAATTATGTGACTTTATCAATAAAGGATACAGGCACAGGAATAGATGAGAAGCTTCTGAGCAAGATCTTCGAACCTTATTTTACCACAAAGGCAACTGGTACAGGCTTGGGCTTGACTGTTGTATATAAGATCATGAAGGAACATGGAGGGGATGTTCATGTCGATAGTGAGGTAGGAGTTGGAACCTGTTTTAGATTATCATTCCCAGTTCCATCAAGTGAGAGAAACGCATTAGAGGATCAGAGATGAGCACAATACTTATTGTAGATGATGAGAAGAATATACTATCAGGTTTGAAGCTGGCCTTCGAGGATGAGGGCTTTAGCGTTCTTACAGCTGAGAATGGAAAGATTGCCTATGAGCTGATCTCTAAAAACATAATAGATCTTATAATCACAGATCTAAGAATGCCTGAGATGGATGGCTATGAGCTTATAAAGCGAGTAAGCGCATCCTATCCAACACTTCCTATCATTGTGCTTACAGGGCATGGAACCATTGAGACTGCCGTAGAGACAATGAGGGATGGTGCTATAGATTTCTTCACTAAGCCAGTAGATCTAGAGAAGCTATTGCTTGTTGTAAAGAAATCTATACATAACAGCCAATTACAGGAACAGAATAGAAAGCTTACCTTAGAGATAGAGAAGCTGAAGAAGCAGCAGGGCTTTTCAAAGATAGTAGGTAAGTCTGCAAAGGTAGAGGCAATGCTTGAGACCATAAAGCAGGCAGCACCTACTAAAGCAACTGTACTGGTAACTGGTGAATCAGGTACGGGCAAGGAGCTTGTTGCTGATGCTCTTGTGTCATTATCAAACAGAAGCGATAAGCCCTTTATAAAGGTGCATTGTGCAGCTCTGTCATCAACGCTGCTTGAATCTGAGCTATTTGGCCATGAGAAGGGAGCCTTTACTGGTGCCAATGCACTTAAGAAGGGACGATTTGAGCTAGCTAATGGCGGAACTATATTCCTAGATGAGATAGGAGAGATAGATGCTGCAACCCAGGTTAAGCTTTTAAGAGTGCTTCAGGAAAGAAGCTTCGAGAGAGTTGGAGGAGAGAAGACTATAGAGGTGGATGTAAGAGTAATAGCTGCAACAAATAGAGATCTGCTAGAAGAGGTAAAGAAGGGCAATTTCAGAGAAGATCTATATTATAGGCTTCATGTAGTTGAGATACATGTTCCACCACTGAGAGAGCGAAAGGAAGATATTGAGCTTCTTGCGATGAACTTCCTTTCTACATTCAATGAAGAGGAAAACAAGAATATAGAGGGTATAACGCTAGCCGCTAGAAAGGCTCTATATGCTTATTCCTGGCCAGGTAACATAAGAGAGCTCAGAAACACTATTGAATCTGCTGTAGTTCTTACAAAGGGGAAAAATATAGACATTGATGATCTTCCACCTCAGATCAGGTCGATAAAGAGCGAAAGTACTCTTTCTCTAGAGCTTCCTATTACTATGGAAGAAGCCGAGAAGAAGATCATTATGGAGACAATCTCCTTTGCAAAGGGCAACAAGAGCAAAGCTGCAGAGCTATTGGGAATAGGGCGAAAGACACTTCATAGAAAGCTTGCTGAGTGGAAAGAAGATGCAGATGGAGATGATGATGGATCTCTATGATGATGTTTTCTCACCAGAATCACCATTAGCTAAATCACAAAGAGGATATAAATTCAGAGAAAGCCAATTTGATATGGCTATGCTTATCGATGATGCGCTCAATGAAAAAAAGCATGCAGTTATAGAAGCTGGTACTGGAACAGGTAAATCCTTTGCATATCTTGCTCCGATTGTAATGCATCTTATGAGAGATAGGTCCAAGAAGGCTGTAATAGCTACAAGCACGATAACGCTTGAAAAGCAGCTATATGAGAAGGATATTCCAGTTATTCTTAAGGCTCTTAAATCTGATCTTAATGTTGCTATTCTTTATGGTAAGAAAAATTATCTATGCATAAGAAAGTATAGAGAAAGCTTTGGTGCCAGACCATCTCTTATAGATACAGATGGTTATAAGGAATTTGATGAATGGGTAAGACGAGAGCCTTATCCAACTCGCTCTGACGTTCCATCAAAGGATATATTCCAGAAGCTTGCTCCGCTTTTACTAGATGAAGCAGATTGTACATCTCGTCATTGTCCCTTCTATGATGAATGCTATTTCTATAGAGCTAGACGAAAAGCGCTAAGTGCTGATTTAGTAGTAACCAATCATCATCTTATGCTTCTTGATGCAAAGAACAGAATGGAGAATGATATTCCTTATGATGAGGATGCAGTGCTTCCAGGTTATGCTTATGGAGTAATTGATGAGGCCCATCATATAGAGAGCGAAGCAACTGAAGCACTATCTGAGAAATATAATTACAGAGCTCTGATTGAAATTTTAAATGACCTTCTGAAGAAGCAGAAGCGATTTGCAGCTCTATCTGCCTTTGAAGCCCTAGCGCCATATGAGAAGCCTGATAAGAGGAACTTCTTCAAACGGGCAAAAGCAGAGATAGCCGAAATTAAGGAAAGAGCTGAAGCATATGATAAGCTCATAACTCCGATAATAGCATCCTGTCCAGGTCGTGATGAGGTGCTGTTTGATATAGAGTTCTATAACAGATTCAGAAATCAATTGATGGAGGGAGAGTTACTTGCAGATGAGATAGCAACTCTTTCATTTGAAATTGAAAATGAATATGTAGATGAGGCAAAGGAAAGCCCAGCCTATGATTATGTAGCAAAAGCAGCATGCTCACTCTCCTGTGCATCAAACACACTCAGAAGCTTTATACGCTTCAATGAATTCAAAGAGAAGATATGCTTTGCATCTATTTCAGAGAGCGACCATTATGAGATAAAGCTAGCGCCAATGACAATAGGTCCAATACTCTCACGTGTGCTTCTCTCTCATCTCGATAGTCTCATATATTCTTCTGCAACGCTATCAGTCAATAATGACTTCAAGTATTTTGAAGCACGATCAGGTCTGAAGGAAGAGAGTGATAGAGTTCTAAGAGGAATATATAAGTCTCCATTTGATTATGGTAAAGCTTTGATGTTCCTGCTGCCCCAGGATGGAAAAGGCTATGTAAACGACAAGGCTCCAGAGTACATAGAGTATGTTCAGGGTGCTATTGAGAGTGCAATAAAGGCAAGTGGAGGAGGTGCTCTGGTGCTTTTCACATCAAGAAAGATGCTTGAAGATGTATATAAAAGAGCAAAGGAGGACCTTGCTGGCTATGAGCTCTTTGCCCAGGATGG
>CAVHSB010000118.1:0-5958 GCA_963638635.1 Flexilinea sp. | reverse complement strand
TTGAAGTGCATCTTTATAGTTGTCTCATTCTCATCAATAGTCATAGTGCGCTTGATGGCCATGTTGATAACTATCCCACAACGAGCATATATTCTCTGTCCTCTTATGAATCTGTTTATCTTTGGATACATTGCTATCATTCTCACATAGGCTGCAATGAGAACATGAAGAAAGCCTATTGCCTCATAGCCCTCTCCTCTCAGCTCCTTAATGAAAGCCTCAGCACCTTCTACCTTGAAATAGTCTGTGATAGAGTTCTGGCTATCTGAACGCTCAACCATTACAAATGGCGCAATAGCTACAAATGGATCTATAGACTTAAGTCTTCTTCCTTCTCTCATAACTATGTGATTTTATGCATTATGTTTCTAAAATTCTATGAATTCTGCGTATAAAATCAGATAAATTGAAATATTTTACACAATTTTAATCATACATTGTTCACATGTTTGACTTTGAGAAAATCAAATAAAATTGTTACTGTTATCTTCTTAATTAAATTATGATGTGGTACACTTAAGCATCTTTTAAAGGCCCTATGGAAGGCCTGAAGGAAGGACAATATGGATAATGAAACACAAGAAAGACCTCTAAACTTTCTTGAGAAGATCATCGAGGATGATCTCAAAGCCGGCAGAGTGCCTAATAACAAGATAGTCACTCGTTTCCCACCAGAACCTAATGGATATCTTCATATAGGACACATAAAGAGCATTTGCATCAACTTCGGACTTGCTGAGAAGTATGGCGGAGAGTGTCATCTAAGACTTGATGATACAAACCCAGCTAAGGAAGATATGGAGTACATAGACTCTATCAAGGATGATATCAGATGGCTTGGATTTGATTGGGGCAAGCATGAATATTATGCTTCAGATTATTATGATCAGCTATATGAGATTGCTTTAAGGCTCATAAAAGAGGGAAAGGCCTATGTTGATTCTCTCTCTCCTGAGGAGATGAAGGAGTACAGAGGAACACTTACTGAACCTGGAAAGAACAGCCCAGATAGAGATAGATCCGCAGAAGAGAATATGGACCTCTTCTTAAGAATGAAGAATGGAGAATTCCCTGAAGGCAAATATACACTTAGAGCCAAGATTGATATGGCAAGCCCTAATATCAACCTAAGAGACCCTGCTCTTTATAGAATAAAGTATGCTGAGCATCCTAGAACTGGCAAGAAGTGGTGCATCTACCCTATGTATGACTTCACTCATCCAATAAGCGATGCAATTGAGAATATCACACACTCAATATGCACACTCGAATTTGAGGACCATAGACCTGCATATGATTGGGCTACAAGCATTGATGGAATTGATGCTACACCTCATCAATATGAGTTTGCTCGCCTTAATATAAACTATTGTCTAATGAGCAAGAGAAGACTTCTCTATCTAGTAAACAACAACTTTGTAACAGGATGGGATGATCCAAGAATGCCTACAGTATCTGGCATCAGAAGAAGAGGCTACTCACCAGAGTCAATGAAGGACTTTGTTGCTCGCGTAGGTGTTGCTAAGGTTGAGGGGGTTGTTGATTACTCCTTGATGGAGTTCTGCGTAAGAGAGGATCTCAATAAGAAGGCTAAGAGACTTATGGCAGTTCTTGATCCGCTTAAGGTCATCATCGATAACTATCCAGAGGGCAAGACAGAATACTTTGAAGCAGAGAACAACCCAGAAGATCCAAATTCCGGCACTCATCAGGTTGCATTTACTAGAGAGCTATATATCGAAAAAGAAGATTTCATGGAGACTCCTGTAAAGGGATATCATAGACTCTATATCGGCAATGAGATCAGACTTAAGCATGCATACTACATCACTGCTGTTTCTGTAGATAAGGATGAGAATGGCAATATTATCGCAGTACATTGCACCTATGATCCAGAATCAAAGGGAGGCACAACACCAGATGGCCGCAAGGTCAAAGGCACTAGCCATTGGGTATCAGCAGAGCATGTGCTTGAGGCTGAGGTAAGACAATACGACAAGCTATTCAAGGCTGAATGCCCAGGAGCTGCAACAGGCAACTATCTTGATGATCTCAATCCAGAATCTCTTGTTGTTATTCCAAAGGCATACATAGAGCTTGAAGCTAAGAATGCTAAGGTCGGTGATTATCTTCAATTCATCAGAAATGGCTACTATTGCGTAGATAGCAAGGACAGCAAAGAGGACCATATGGTATTCAATAGAACAGTTACGCTAAAGGATAGCTGGTCTAAGATGAAGGCTAAGATGGGCCTATAATATAAGGGTGCTTCGGCACCCTTTTCTATTCAAAATCAAATGCTATAAAAAGCTCTTTGCTCTGAAAAGGCTTCAGCGACAATAACGCGGCTTCCTTTTCAAAGCCTTTGTTATATAGATTTACGAAATCAGTAGATCCGGTTTGAGGCTCAACACATATAAAGGACTTCTCAGGAGCTGTGAAAATAACAAGATGCTTGAACTCTTCACTTCCTCTTATAGTGAGCTTTAGATCATCTCCCTTTAAAGTCGCTGTAATAGGTTCATCTGAATAATAGACAGTATCCTCATATATTTCATCAATAGCTCTATCATCATATTGCTCACATTCTATAAGCCTTCCTGTAGGAAGCTTATCTATAGCCTCCATCTCCTCTATATGGGAACAGCTTAGAACTTTGAAAGCATCCTTTTTAAAGAATGGATGCAAGGCCAATGAGAATGGGAACTCATCACTTTCATTGTTTGTTATCTTGAATGCCCAGCTGATAGAGCTCTCAACAAGCTCAATTCTCTCTTCAATTGAAATTCTATCAAAAAGAGCATTTGCTAAAACAAACGAATCACTTTTATCAGCAAGAGCAAATGGAGCTTTTCGCGCATAGCCATGATTTACAGTAGCTACTCTCTTTCCATTGTAGATATAATAATTGTCTCTTGTTCTGTTTGGAGTAGGAAAAAGCAGAGGAATAGAATATGTTGCACCGCTATCTCGTCTCATCTCATCAAGCTCTATAGCATCAATGCCCTTATGCTTGATTGAGAGGACATTCATTCCTTCATCAAGATCCACATCAGCTGTAATAAATTGATTTTTCAAAGTAACAATGTTCATAAGCTTTTCATTATTGATATGCCAGCAGCAAGTGTAGAGGCATATATATAGATATAGTAGCTATGTAGTCTAACCTTGTATACCTCTTAAAGGCTTATAAGCTTTATAATACTACTGCATCCAGATTTTGCTAGAAAGAATAATATTTCAATGGAAAGTGCCAATAGGTGCTTCCTATTGCCTGCCTTCTTCATAACACATAATCAAGTACTTCCTCCAATACTATCGACATGCATCACCAAAGCTCTTTAAGGATATATCCCGTTTTTATCAAAAGTTATTTCATATATGATTAAATAGAGAAAAAGAATTGAAAAAATCAAAGGATTCAGTAATATCTTTAAAGTGTATCCAGCCATTCATTGCCCAGCCTATACTATGGAGACTCAATCTGCTAGATATAAGAATAACAATAAATGAAGTGTGCTGCCTCATATATTGAAATAAATGTTGGTTTTATAGAGAAGAAATGAAATATTTTTGTGATTGTCATTTTCATGTAATGACGCTAAAGGAACCTAATTTTGCATCGTTTGTCAACTCCTTCTATGCATCCCCTCAGGAGATTATTGCAGGGAATACAGCAGAGGATTACATATTCACGCCTAAGCTCTTAAAGGGAGATGCGCTTCTTAATCTCATTACTAATGCGCTAACAACCTTTGAGCGCCCAATCGGCGAGACCTTCTGTCTGATGGAGGATGACCTCATGGGAAAGTTCTCATCACCAAATAAAGCAAAGTATGCACCAGAGGCTCCATTCATTGATAATAATAAGCTTAAAATAAGAGGCGAAGAGTATGAGAAGATGCTCATGATTCCTCTTTTAATGGATTTCTCTCAGAACCAAAGAGAGCTTGATAGTATTTATTATACATTCCCAGCTGAAGATAAGATCACGCCGTACATACATGAAACAATTGCTGGGATGAAGCATTATTATAAGAATAGGCCAAATGGACTATTTGAGTTCTATCCATTTGTTGGCATCAATCCAAAGCTTCACTCTTTTGACTTTCTCAAGGATCTTCTAGATAAGTATGTTAATACATCCCATATGTATCATAAGTACCATGAGATCCCGGAAAAGCCATTTTATGGAATAAAGGTATATCCACCACTAGGCTTCAATCCATGGCCTAATGACAGCGAAACACTTAAAAAGCATAGATACCTCTATGAATTCTGCGAATCCTATGATATTCCTATTATCACGCATTGCGATGACCAGGGCTTCAGAGGAGTCAGCACAAAAGAAGCATGGCGCTTTACTGATCCAGCTAGCTGGAGAACCGTACTTGAGAACTATCCAAAGCTAAAGCTTGATTTAGCTCACTTTGGAAGACAATATGCATTCACAGCAGATAGAAACCTTGCATCCATTGGTGCTAAACGTAAGAATCTTCCATCATCTCCATGGTTCAGAAGCGCAGCTGAGCTAATGCTTGAATTTGATGGAGTTTATTCTGATTTATCATTCTCAGGCTGTCAGGAAGACTTTTATACTAAACTTAATAACTATATAGAGACTCTTGAAGGAGAGACAAAAGAGAAGTTTTTATCTCGTATTCTCTTTGGCTCCGACTTCTCAATAAATCTTCTTAAAGTTGAATCCTATACTCAATACTACTCTATTCTTTCAAGCAGCAAGCTATGTGATGAATATGTAAAGCGATTTACAGAAGAGAATATAAGGACATTTCTTCGTCTTGATGAGAAAACAGATAGTGCTAAAAAAGGACTTATGAAAGCATTCAAATCTTAATTAAGATGTATCTTCAAAGACGTTCAGAATAGTTTTAATGAACTTTAAAGAATTCATTGCAGAATGAAACATATTTATAAAAGTGATTAGCAATACCCTCAAAGCAGAAGGATAGCCGTTCTTTATGAAAGCATCTACTACGACTTTTAAACTGGATGCAAAGAACCATAAGCATTCATTTATCAACAAGCAATTAATAAAAGCAATGAAACTATGGTTTATAAATAATGTTATCAAAAAAGATTAGCAATATTTACTTTATAAAACCTTTTCTGCACTGTGTTGCTGATTAAGGGTTAGTCAACAGCCAACCAAACAAGCTAAAATCTACCTAACAGAAATAAGCTTAGAATGGTTGTTGATGTGGAAGTCCCAGCCATTCGAGGCTTACTTCCTGGGACTTCCAGCCATAAACTATAAAACAGACTCGAGACAGCGGACTCCGTGGACGTGGAAAGATGATACTACGCCGATGCAGCGCTTCATTGATTCCTGCAATACCGAAAACTACAACAAGAAACATTCTTTGGTTAAGGACTCTCTAGAACTAGAGTTCCTCAACGTCTATACTGTAAAAGCATGCCGCATATGTGGAAGTAAAAAGTTCAAAGCATATGGAGTGATAGCTGCTGGCACTAAACGATATTGCTGCAAGGATTGCCATAAGACATTTACAATACTCACTAACAACAAACATATTTGACCAGAGGAAGATTCCCATCTCAGAATGGCTCTATTTCCTCCTTACGCTAATGGGCTATGGAAGCTTTACCTTAACGTCAAAGTCTAATAGAAATGCTTTCAATACAACTAAATATTGGTTTAGAAAGGTGTTCATGCTTCTGTCTGATTGGCAGGACTCCGTAGTATTGAAAGACAAGGTCTACCTCGATGAGACATATTACTCAGTTGTTTCGTCTGATTGAGTTGCAAGTGAGGATGGGAGCACCCCCCGAGGACTCTCTTATAACAAGATATGTATAGGAGTGGCAACTGATGGCGAGAGCACAATCGCTTTTGAAGAAGGCAAAGGGAAGCCATCCAAGAAGCATACCTGGGAAGCTTTTCGCTCTCATATTGCTCCAGGCACTCTTCTAGCA
>CAVHSB010000117.1:0-6026 GCA_963638635.1 Flexilinea sp. | reverse complement strand
AGTAATGCCAACAGAGGAGAGCTCAAGAGCGTTTTTGAAGTGCTATGTGAAGTCAAGAGGCAAGGGTGTACTTGCATCAAGCATCATCTCCTTTGATAACTTTGCAGCTATGTTTATGCCTCAAAATGGGAAGAGAGCTGCTGATGATTTCCAGCGTCTTATATTCGCAGAGTCCTTTGCTCAGAATGATGCCGATAAGCTCATATATTTCTATAATCCAGAATATCCCGAGATGAAAGAGAATTTATCTTCATTTATTCTTTCTATGCTTCCATCCTTAAATGAAGCCTTTGACAAAGAGATAAAGAAGAGAGAGCTTTATCATGATCTTGTTATTATAATGAGCTCTTATAAGGAATTTTTAGAAAAGCATAAGCTTGTTGAAATGGGCTGGGCTTTATATGAGGATAGAGAGCTTTATAAGGATTATTACTTATTTGAAAGCAATGCCTTTCCCAAAGAGCAGAAGCTGCTAAAAGTCATAAAAGAGAATAATAGAGTACATGTAATCAATAGCGCTAAAAAGAATGCGGCTCTTAATGTCTATAAGAATGAGGCTATAGAGATCCGAGCGCTGTTTCAGAGAATAAGACGCTTGATAGGAGCTGGCGTTAACCTCAATGATATAGCAATATCTTCATCGGCGCTTACTCGTATAAGGCCTTATCTGGAGCGCGAGGCACTGCTATTTAATGTGCCTCTGAACTTTGTTCCTGGACTTGCTGTTAAAAATACTCCTCCAGGTCGTTTTCTGCTCTCTCTCAGAGAGCTATATCAGGAGTCCTATCGCATTGATGATATGAAGCGATTCTTCTTGGATCCTGCATTCCCATTTAAAGACAAAGATCAGATATTTGAGTTTATAACAAAGGCTGTAGCTTTATCTGTGAAAAATGCTAAAGCGGGACGAGAGGATCGATACAGAAAAATAGATAATGCCTTCTATCCAAAGTTCAGAGCCGCACTTGATTCTTTGATGCGAGAAAAGCATGTGGAGAAGATAGGCTTCAGATATGAGAATCTGGTTTCTATCTTATTCGGAGATGAGAGATTCCTTAATTCTGATATAAACGATAAAGTATATGGCTTCATAATGGATGCACTATCTCATTTCCTTAGAGAGGCGGCAGAACTTTCAGAAGAGTTGAATAAGCCTATATTCCAGATTTTCTTAAGCTATGTAGAGAATCTGCAATATACTCCTAGAGAGAAGGTCAGAGGCATAAATGTATATCCATTTACAGAAGCTGCTGCAACACCATATAAGCATCATTTTCTTATATCTTTAAATGAAGAAGAGAGCTCGAAGCGTATAAGAGAAGCCTCCTTCCTATCTGAGTATGAGAGAGAAGCTTTCTCAGATGAGGATATTACAGATTATCTCTTGGCATCCTATCAGGCTACCTCTGATAACATCTATTACTCGTCCTCTGAAGAGACCTACAATGGATATGCTCTGCCATTGGTTTCTTTGATGGAGAATGCTGAAAGAGTTGCTAAGATAGAAAGCGATCAATACCAGAATGAGCTTGCTGGCTCTGAATTAGAGTACATTTATCCTTTGCAGAGAGAAGGCTATGATAGAGCAGTTAAGACTTCACTTAAAAGCAATAGAATCAATGAGAATATAGAGGGTATAAAGGTAGATTATCCAAGGCTCTCCTATACTGCTGTCTCTGAATACTCAAAGTGCCCATATAGATATGCGCTTAAATATTCATATGGCCTTTATAAGAGTCAGCCTTTCGACATAGTTCTCGTAGATGACCTTGAAATAGGCACCAGACTGCATTCTGTTTTTGAACGATTCTTCAGAAATAACGAGAGTGATAAAGAGCGCATTGAAAGCTATTTTGATGAAGAGATGGATGCATGGCGAAATGGAAAGCGCTTTGACAAAAATGGTGAACTTAAAGCTATGGAATTTGGTTCCGCTTCGGCAACTCAGGATCTCATCTTATATCTAAGGCACGAATATCTTGAGAATATGAAGATTGTCGCAGCGCAGATACTATCTGAAAGCAACAGGATAGAAGATGGGAATGAAGTCTACATCACAAGTGATTTTGATGGCAAATACAGACTTTCTGGAAAAGCAGATATGATTGCTTATTCAAAGGAAGATGGGGACATCATTGTCTATGATTTCAAAAAGGGAAAGAAGTTCTCTTCTAAGCTGCTTGAAGAAAAGAAGCTTCAATTTTCTATATATAACATGCTGATAGCCAAGGATGAGCGCTTTGATGGAAAGAGCGTAAGCAAAGGCGTCTTTGAAACTCTTCGTGATGCTGTATCTCAGACTGCCTGGATAAAAGCAAGTGATGGCAGTGAAGAGAGCATTAAGAATGATGAAGGGCTTGTTGAAAGGGCTGCAGATGGAATAAGAGATGGACTATGGCCTATGACCTCGAATAAAGAAGAGTGCACTGGATGTGATTACAAGGGGATATGCCGAAGGAAGTTTGTAGTAAGATGATAAATACATTTGATGATATTCTGAATATTGCAGGTAAAAAGCTATCAGCAGAGCAGCGAGCAGCTGTTTTCTCGGATAAAGCGACTATAGTCTCAGCTGGAGCAGGCTCTGGTAAAACTACAGTTCTTTCGCTTCGCTTCCTTCGTCTTGTTTATGAGAGAAAGACCACTTCTGATAGAATACTTACTCTGACATTCACAAGAAAGGCCGCTTCAGAGATGTATGAGAGAATACACAATCTGCTTCAAAAAGCATCTGAAGAAGATGAGTCTGGATATCTCAAACAGGATTTAGAGGAGAATTTTCCAAAGGCTCAGATATCGACTCTGGATGGATTTTGGTCAGAGATAGCCAGAACCGGGTCTTTGTCATTTGGTATTAACAGGGACTTTTCTCTGCTTGATGATGATAGACACCATGAGCTTGTTATGTCTATTTTGGATGAGATTGCAGAGGATGAGAGCAATGAAGAATATTCTATGCTTGCATCTCTTATGAGACCAGATAAGCTTTATGGTATTTTCGATTCAATTGCAAGAAGGATCAATATACTCACGGAATATGATCAAGTATTTGTAATGGAAGAATATAGAAGATTTATAGCTTTATTGAAGGAGATGGTTAGTGATAAATCTCTATTAGCTATTCTTCATGAGATTGAAAGCTTAAGCGAGAATGCCGATAAAGGTAAATCTTTCCTAGCAACAGATCTTCCCGCAGCTATAGAGCTATGCGAGGTTGGCAGATATTCTGAGATGTCTGAATTCAATTTGAAAGCCACAGCTAAGAATTGTGACTGGAAAGAGATAAAAAGAATTATTACTGATGAGTATCGACCTCTTCTTAAACACTATAAGCTGATTGCTCTATTGGAGAGAAAAGAAGAGCTTGAGGGGGCTGTTGCTGCTCTATTTGAAATGTTCATCAAGAGAATGCAAGCAGAAAGAAGAAGATTATCTCTCCTCTCTTTCTCTGATATTGAGCATATAGCAAAAGAAACTCTCATAGCCAATAAAAGCGTAAGAGATTACTACAAACGCCGATTTGACTTCATAATGATAGATGAGTTCCAAGATAATAACGAGAAGCAGAAGGAGCTTCTTTATCTCTTATCTGAATCCTTATCCTCAGCTTCTGATTCTATTCCTCTTGCATCTATGCTTGATAAGAAAAAGCTTTTCTTCGTTGGAGATGATAAGCAATCTATCTATCGCTTCAGAGGATCCGATGTATCTGTATTCAATGCACTTAAGGATGAAGTAGTGAATGAAATGGACGGTGTTCATATTACTCTTGGTACTAACTATCGATCAGAGCCGGATCTTGTAAATCATTTCAATGATGTTTTTTCTAAGGTGTTCTCAGATAGTGAAATGAGCGAAAGTGATAATAGAGAAGAGAAGCTTATTGCAGATTTCAAGAACAAGGAAAAAGAGAATTTCAATGCAAGCTCCTCGTCTATTCTTGCTGGGCGTAGGGCATGTGAGACGGCACCTGTGATTGAGCTTGATGTACTTCCAATAGCAGAATGGCCGAAAAACGATTGGCCTTCAGATATGCTTGATGGAGGTGAATGCGAGGCGGAGTATATAGCGCAAAGAATAGTTCATATAACGCAATCTGATGAATTTGATATTGGACCTAAAAGAGCCTCCTTTGATGATATTGCAATCTTATATAAAAATACCAAGACTCAGATGAATATAGAGAAAGCCTTGAGGCGGCATAATATTCCATACAATGTTGTTGAATCTACATCTGTAACTGTAGATGCTATGGCATCTGACTTTTATTCGTTTCTGCAGCTGCTTGTTTATACAAATGACAAGGTCTCTTTTTTAAAGGTGCTTAAATCACCGTTTGCAAGATTGTCTGATGAAGGTCTTCTTAAGTTCATCGGCGATGATATTGAGACATTCAAGGCCTTTGTGCCTATGGAATTTGAATCTGAATCTGATCAGATTTCGTATGACACAATATGTTTATTTTATTATCAACTAAAGAATAAAGCAGAAAGTGATTCAATTGCAAAGCTTATAGAGATGCTTTATTATAACAGTGGCTATTACTCTTATATTGCCTCTTCATCTCTTCTCTCTGTATATAATACGCATTTTGAATATATATGGACGCTTGATAAGAATGCTGATGAGGAGGGGCTTCCATTGCCTATATTCCTGGATAAAATAAGGCCACTTATCGGAGAAGCTAATAAGCTCCCCGATATTACGACCTTCTCATTGACCACTAGTGGTGTTTCGCTTATGACGATACATAAGTCAAAGGGCTTGGAATTTCCTATAGTAATACTCGCAGATTCTGCGAATATTGATAGAAAGCTGGAAAGCAAAAACAATATAGTAGATGTAGAGACGAATGGAAAATTTCTTCTTGCAGATATAATAGGGCCAGATGATGAGGCCAGCAAACCTCTTGCAGGCTTCTTTAATAATTATGAAAGCAGGAGATTGAGAGCAGAGCAGAAGAGAATTCTCTATGTAGCATTTACAAGAGCTATAAATCATTTGATAGTTACAGCAGAAGAATATGCATTTGAAAATAAGAAAGGTGAAGCTTTATCGAGTCAATCATTTTACAGATCCTATGTTGAGGCTATGAATGCTGCAGGCATTTCAATCATTCATAATAAAATTCCGTATTATAGTGAAAATGAAATCTATTTCGCACATGGCGATAACTACGGCAGCGATAGGTATGATAAGCCCTTGGCTGAAGATGGCGCTTATAAGGATGACTCTATCGGCGTAAAAGAAGCGCAGGAGCCTATGTTCAATTCAGGCGGCGTAGTCCTAAAGCCCTTTAAGGTCGATTCTCTGCTAGCATCAGATATAGAGCTTATTCCAGATTTTGGTACATTGCTTCATAGTGCGCTTGAAGCAAAGCTTAATGGCACAGATTTTATTCCATATGCTAGCAGCAAGATAAGCGATAGCAATGTAGAGGCACTCAATGATTGTGCTTTAACGGTTGCTGAAGAGTTTATCTCATCTGATTTCTATAAGAAATACATCGAGAATGAGAAATACGCGAGTGAAGTAAAGTTCTATTTTCCGGACGATGATCTTGTAATGATTGGACAGGCTGATCTCATAGTCTATAAGGACTCATATAATCTAATCATAGATTATAAGAGCGATAGAGTTAAGAGGCCTGAAGTTCATTTAGGACAGCTTGTAAGCTATGCAAAGGCCATTGAGGAAATAAGCGGTAAGAAATGCTATTCGCTGCTCTGTTATTTAAGAGATTTCTCTGCAGGACCTATCTGGAATAGTAATGGAGATATAGTAGAGGGGCTAGAGTGAAATGATTTTAGACCTTGGGCTAGTGAGACATTAGTCTTAAAATATTGATTATGATAAAGCTGATTATTCTGAAATAAGAATATTATGTTAGCTGATAAGTCTCGGTAATATCTCTTTTCTTCAATCCTTGGTCAAAAATTAAGATTTTCACATATATAAGTCATAGAGAACAATAAAGGAGAAGCCTATGACTTATGAATATGAAGAGGGCAATGGCTATGGATTCT
>CAVHSB010000116.1:2678-6049 GCA_963638635.1 Flexilinea sp. | reverse complement strand
AGAATCCATAGCCATTGCCCTCTTCATATTCATAAGTCATAGGCTTCTCCTTTATAAAAAGTCTTGTACTTATATATATGCAAAAACTTTAAAAACTGCTTATTTTTCAGCTACAATCTCAGAATCTGAGCTAGAGAATCGTCAGATAATCGCTCCTCTCCATAGCCTTTCAAGAAAATCCATATAAGGAATAAAATACCGTCATCTAGAAGCTGTGGATATGTTTTATATATTTTGAAATGCAGCTCAGAAATCAAGAAAAAATAGAGTACTACTTCAGTTTCTAGCGAAAATTAAAGTAGTACTTCAGTTTTCAGCTCTTTCGACTCTAAGAGCCCTATTTCATTAGCTCAGCTCCAACATTGAAGGCCTTAGCAACTCTATCGCCGACTGTATAGTAGGAGCCAGAGAAGGTATCATAGATCAAAGCATTGAGTCTCTTAACATCCACATTGCCCTTTTCATCTAGTATGTCCTCTTTAGCAAGCACATTTAAAATATCACCCTCAACATGAGATAGAGCTGGGCGCTCTGTTATCTCACTTACCTTGCATTCAAGTGTCAATGGAAAATCTGTGATTACGGGAGCATCTACAAGCTCACTCTTAACAGCATGCATACCGCTTCTTTCAAACTTATCCTTGACCTTGTTACCAGTTGCTATTCCAAAGAAGTCAGCCTCTTTCACATGCTCAGCATCTGCAATACTCAAGGTAAAAGCTCTTCTCTTTCTTATATTCTCTGCGCTCTTATGATCAGGAGACAGGTTCAGAGATACCTTCTCATCATCAGATATTCCACCCCACGCCATATTCATAGCATTTACGCTACCGTCTTCATTGTAGGTTGCGATTATTAGTACTGGCATTGGGAATAATAGTGGCTTTGCACCTAAGCTTTTCATACATCTCACCTCTTAATAAAGATAATCAAACAAAGCTTGTAGACAAGTCTTAGCGCATGAAAGAGAATATTCTCTATGAATAACCATCAGAAGATGAGGCTAGATGCACTTCTTGCATATGTAGATGCAAAGGAAGTCATCACAATAAAGGAACTAGCAGAAGAGCTTGATGTCACAGAGATGACAGTCAGACGTGATGTACAGATACTCAAGGATAACAATCTAGTGACTCAGCTTCATGGTGCAGTCATGCGAAAAGAAAGAATTGATAATCGAGAAATAGATGATGATACATACAATGTTCTAAGATCCTTCTCTATCAATCAACAGGAGAAGGAGAAGATAGGACGAGAAGCTGCAAAGCTAGTTAAAGAGAATGATACTATCTTCTTAGATATTGGCTCTACATCTGCTTTTGTTGCGAGAGCACTTCCTGTCAATGCAGATATCACAGCAGCATGCTTTTCTATGAATGTCTTTGAGGAGCTTGCTAAACGCAATATAAAGAACATATTCATTACTGGCGGCTTCTATCATAAGGACACCGAAGCCTTTGAATCAGATAACGCATTGAAGAATCTCGATATCATAAGAGCGAACATAGCATTCATAGCGCCATCTGGTATCTCTATGGATGTTGGCATAACTGCAATGACTCCATATGAGGTAAAGATAAAGAACAAGATAATCACCTACTCAAAGGAGAGAGTACTTGTTGCAGACTCTTCAAAGTTCTCAGAGATACGTCCCTGCTTCGTTACCTATTTTGATAAAATCACCAAGGTAATAACAGATAAGGGATTAGAAAAAGAATGGCAGGAGTTCTTTAGGAAAAAGAGGATAGATCTTATATTATGTTAGGAAACTAACAATTATTAATCTTTTACTATAACTAAATTTAACTTTTCTATCTTGTGCATTTTATAACATAATAATTGACAAATACTAACTAGAAATACACGATATTTATATGGATAAGGTAATAGTAATAAGCATCGATGCAATGATACACAGCGACATTGCAGAGTTTGAGAAGCTTCCCAATTTCTCACTCATGGCTGAACATAAGGCCATAGCCAAGCATATTCATTGTATATATCCAACATATACATATCCATGCCATACAACGATTATGACAGGCTGCTATCCCGATAAGCATGGAATATATCACAATGAGGTATTGGATCTTAACGGAAGCAGCAATAAATGGTTCTGGTACAGAAAGGACATAAAGCGTAATACAATGCTTGATGCAGCAAGGAACATAGGGCTTACAACGGCTTGTGTATCATGGCCAGTTGAAGGCGGCGCAAACGCAGATTATTTAATTGCTGAGATATGGGCAGAAAGGCCTGATGATGATCCAGATAGCATATTCAAAGCAGCTAACTCGCCTAAGGCTGAGCATATATATCAAAAGAATAAGCATCTATTGAATTGGATGAAGACACCGGCCTTTGACTATTTCACAGCAGCCGCAAGTGCAGACATAATAAAGGAATCAAAGCCTGATCTGATGTTCATCCACTTCTCATATCTAGACCATCAAAGACATAACAATGGATATGAGACAGAGAAGAATCTAAATGCAATAAAATTCATAGATGACAGGCTTGGCGAAGTCATAGAAGCAGTCAAAGCATCTGGTACTCTTGAAGACACTACCTTCATACTTCTTGGTGACCATGGTCACATGAATGTAGATAAGATATTCAACATAAATGAGGTTCTAAGGCGGAAGGGCTATATTACCTTGAATGAGGACGGAAGCATAAGGGACTGGAGAATCTTCGTTCATACAGCATCCTTCTCAGGCCAAGTATATCTAAATAACATCGATGAGGATGAGGCCTTAAAGGTACTTAAAGCTATAAAGAACGAACATCCAGATTGCATTGAGCGTGTAATGACAAAATTCAGTGCTAAAGAGCTATATCATCTAGACGGACCATTTTCTTTGGTTTTAGAGAGCAGAGATAACGTAGTATTTGGCAATGATTTCAATGGAGCTATCGAAAAAGAGCCAGAGAGAGATGGCTATAAGTTCTCTACATCCTCTCATGGCTTTGCACCAGAGAAGGGCGTGGATCCACCATTCATAGTTGCAGGAAAGAGATCCAATTGCAAAACAATAGAACATGCAAGACTTGTAGATGAAGCTCCTACTATATTATCTATATTCTCCTTGAATCTTGATGATATAGACGGAGAGAAGCTTGATCTTATTAAAAAGGAGAATTGAAAATGAAAAGGATAGGAGTAATTGGAAGCTTTGTTGTTGATCTTACAGCTAGATGCAATAAGCTTCCGACAAAGGGAGAGACTACAAAGGGAAAATCATTCAAGGCAGGAGCTGGTGGCAAGGGCTCCAACCAGGCTATTGCAGCAGCAAGGCTTGGGAGGGATGTGCTCTTCTCAACAAAGCTCGGAAATGATGAATATGCAAGCTACTGTCTCAATGCAGTAA
>CAVHSB010000116.1:0-2668 GCA_963638635.1 Flexilinea sp. | reverse complement strand
GCAGTAAATGAAGAGAAGAATCTTGATGGAGAATATATCTTCAAAACAGATGAAGCCTCAACAGGGATTGCGCTAATAGCAGTATCAGAAGAGAACGGAGACAATCAAATCGTAGTAGTTCCAGGTGCATGCGAGACCTATAACGATGAGGATATAAAGAAGCTGGAGCCTCTTCTAAGTTCAATAGATATCCTACTTTTGCAGCTTGAAATCAACATGGATGCAACAGAGAAGCTCATAAAGGCAGCATACAAGAAAGCAATAAAGGTAATACTCAACCCTGCGCCAGCCGCTCCTCTTAATGAAGAGCTCTATAAATATCTCTATCTGGTAACTCCAAATGAGAGCGAGGCTGAAACGCTATCCGGGATAAAGGTAAATGATGAGGACAGTGCAGAGAAAGCATCTAAATGGTTTATAGAGAAAGGTGTAGAGAATGTGATAATCACACTTGGTAAGAAGGGTGCTTACCTCCATACGAAGAATTTCAATAAGCTATATAAGAACTACCCTCTTAAAGCTATAGACACTACAGGTGCCGGAGATTCCTTCAATGGTGCACTACTTGCATATCTTTCAGATGAAATGTCACTTAAGGATGCTGTCTCTAAGGCTATGGCAGCTTCGAATATATCTGTAACAAGAAAGGGCACAAGCGCAGCAATGCCAACAGAGAAAGAGGTAGAAGAGCTAATAGAAAAATATGGTCTATTATAAGCAAAAGGGTGCAGCGCACCCTTCTACACTATCTTCTCTTATCAAAACCATTGATAGAAGCTATTCTATATAAGCTATAGCTTCAAGCTCTATAAAAGAGTTGTAATGCAATGTATTTGTAGGAATTATCATTCTTGCAGGACGATGCTCTTTGAAATACTTTGCATAGTAGCTGTTGACTTCAGGCCAAAGAGCAACATCTGGAACACATACAGTAGTCTTGAGAACATGATTCTTATCTGTTCCAGCAGCTTTCAATACCCTATCTAGATTTGCGAAAACAGCATTACATTGCTTTTCTAGATCATGCTCTACAAGCTCTCCGCTATTTGCGTCAAAAGGAAGTATTCCTGAGATATAAACCACTCCATTATGTTCAATTGCCTGTGCATAATGGCCTTTTGGAGTCAATTGGTCGTCTGTCTTGATTTCTTTCATTTCGTTACTTCTTTACCTTCTTTTTTCTTTTCCTGCTTATCGATTACCATTGCAATTGCAACATCTCCGATGATATTGCATGGAGTTCTTGCCATATCAAGAATCTTATCTACACCTGCTACAAGAGAAACACCATCAAGAGGAATTCCTACTGTAGAGAATACAGAAGTCATCATTACAATCATGTATCCAGGAATGCCAACAGCACCGATGCTTATAAGAAGTGCAGTAAATACGACATTGAATTGCTGACCAATAGTAAGTGACATTCCATAAACCTGGGCAACAAAGTTAGATACAATAGCTATGTACATAGCCGCACCTGCCATGTTTACTGTATTTCCAAGTGGAATCAGGAAGCTAGCAACATCCTCAGATAATCCAAGCTTCTGAGATGCTCTGATGTTTGAAGGCATAGCAGCCATAGAGCTTGTTGTGCTGAATGCAACCAACAGGGGCTCTTCCATTGCCTTTATGAATTGCTTTGGGCCAATGCCTGCAGATATCTTAAGCATAGGAATATAACAGAAGAGAACAAATGCAATGAGTGTTCCATATACTGTAAGAATCATCTTTCCTAGAGGTAGCATAATAGCAAGACCTCTATCTGCGATTGCTGCTGCAATAAGAGCAAAGGATCCAATTGGGGCATAGCACATTACATAGCCAGTCATCTTAATCATTACGTCTGTGAAAATAGAGATTCCATTAGCAAGTGGCTGTGCTTTCTCTCCAACAGCATTCAAGCAAAAGCCAAAGAATACCGAGAACAGAATCAAAGGCAATAGATCCCCAGATGCCATTGACTGAACAATATTGCTAGGAAAGAGTGCAACGAGTGTTGCCATAACACCATTGAATGCTTTTCCTTCATATACTGTTGCTTCTGTTGGGGCTATAGAAAGACCAACACCTGGCTTTACGATATTAGCGATGATAATACCGAATACCATTGCTGCTACCATTGTAAGAACATAAAGAATAATTGCCTTTATAGCAACTCTTCCGAGCTTTCTCATATCATTCATTGCACATGTTCCAGTAATGATAGAACCCATGAGAAGAGGTACTACAAGCATTTTTACTAGATTGATGAAGATATCACCAAATGGCTTTATAACAGAACCTTTAATACCAATAGAGTTCATGATAAAGCCGACGATAATGCCTGATGCAAGAGCAATAAGCATCCATACTGAAAGACCAAGCTTTTTCTTTCCCATATTTCACTCCTTATCTGCTAATTCTGAAATTTCAATTCCAGATTTAAGACCATTTCCAGAAACCATAAGGACAATCTCATCGTTTCGTCCTAATGTACCCTTCTCAGATAATTTCTTTATTGCTGCATAAGCAGTAGATGAAGTAGGCTCAGCGAATATCCCCAGTCTTGCAACTTCAAATGTCGCTTCGATGATTTCTTCTTCGCTTAAGGAGAGAACCTCTCCATTTGTTTCCTTGACAGCTTTGACAACCTGTCCACCTTTATTAGGCTTTGCAAGAGCAATACCCT
>CAVHSB010000115.1:0-6186 GCA_963638635.1 Flexilinea sp. | reverse complement strand
AAATTATTTGTCATTGTTTTAATGAGGTGAGCTAAAACCTAAAATGATACCTTTTATCGAAAGATACAGCCTACGAAGCTGAAAACTCCAATGTTATCCTTTTTTACAACAAAGAGGAGGAATAGTATCTTGAACTCAAAAAAATTAGGAATGAAAGAGAAGCAAGGCTATTGGGGATTAATATTCATTACACCTTGGATAATAGGCTTCTTGGTATTTCAGCTATATCCATTTTTATCTTCATTTGTATATTCATTTACAGATTACAGTATCTTTGGTAAAGCCAAATTCGTTGGATTCAAAAATTATAAGAAGCTTTTCACTATAGATCCTGACTTTACGAAATCAATAGGCGTAACAATACACTACGCTTTGATATCTGTACCTGGAAAGCTTATCTTTGCCTTGATTGTTGCTCTTCTTCTTAACATGAAGATCAAGCATGTTAACTTCTTCAGAACACTGTTCTATCTTCCATCAATATTAGGAGGCTCTGTTGCAATATCTGCACTATGGAAATTGATGTTCATGAAGGAGGGTATGGTCAATAACATGCTCTCATCATTGAATATTCCTGCAATTGATTGGCTAGGCTCTCCTCATATTGCTCTATATACAATAAGCCTATTGCAGGTATGGCAATTTGGATCTTCTATGGTGCTCTTCCTAGCAGCACTTAAGCAAATACCAGCAGAGTACTATGAATCAGCTTCCCTTGATGGAGCTTCTAAATGGAAATGCTTCATACATATAACATTCCCAATGATCACTCCTATAGTTTTCTTCAACCTTATCATGCAAATGATCAATGCACTTCAGAGCTTTACTTCTGCATTTGTAATCACAAACGGAGGGCCTTTAAAATCTACTTATCTCATTGGCTTAAAGCTATATGAGGAAGGCTTCAACAACTTCAAGATGGGCTACGCATCTGCGATAAGCTGGGTTCTATTTGCAATAATCCTACTCTTTACACTCTTAGTTTTCAGGTCTTCTGATGCTTGGGTTTATTATCAGGACGGAGGTGAATTCTAATGGTTACAAGAAATAGTAAATTAAAATCAAAGATTATATTTGTACTGCTTCTGCTCTTTGCTCTCGCCATGTGCTACCCTCTCATCTGGATGTTCTTCTCATCGTTCAAGACAAACTATGAGATTCTTGGAACATATAGTCTGCTTCCAGAGAAGTTCATTCTTGATGGATATAAGAATGGATGGAATGGAATTGGAAGACATACATTCGGCCTCTATATAATCAATACCTTCAAGATGGTATTGCCTACTGTATTATTCACAGTATTCTCCTGCGCTATAGTCGCATATGGCTTTGGAAGATTCAAATTCCCAATGAAGAAGCCTCTATTTGGTCTTATGATCTCTACTTTGATGCTTCCAAACTCAGTAATAATCATTCCACGATACCTTCTATTCAATAAGTGGGGCTGGTTAGATAGCTATAAGCCTTTTACTATTCCTGCTCTATTTGCCTGTGATGCTTTCTTTATCTTCATGCTAGTCCAATTCATCAGAGGTATTCCAAAAGAGCTTGATGAGGCTGCAACTATTGATGGATGCAATCCTGTCAGAATCTTCTCACGTATTCTTCTCCCATTGATGAAGCCTGCTCTTTTCTCTGCTGGTCTCTTCAAATTCATGTGGACCTGGAATGACTTCTTCAACACCTTGATTTACATCAGCAAGGTAGAGAAATATCCAATATCTTTGGGACTTAGAATATCTCTAGATACATCCTCTGCTGTACAATGGAACCAGATTATGGCAATGGCACTTATTTCAATACTTCCACTTGTCATACTCTTCTTCTTAGCTCAAAAATACTTCGTAGAAGGAATAGCAACATCAGGATTAAAGGGATAATTATATGTGGTGCGAAAATAAAGAAGCTTTAATTGAAGATATCAATACTCTTAATGATAAAGAAATGATAGCTATGGGCCAATGCGGGTTTATATTCAGCCTTGGCAATAAGAAGCTAGCTATAGATTTGATAGTCTCAGATCTTTATTACAAGGGTACTGATGTATCAAGAAGAGTTATCAAGCCTCCTTTTGAGCTTTCAGCTACTCCAGATCTAGACTATATTCTAGTTACGCACGACCATGCAGATCATCTAGATAGAGCTCTTATCTTAGAGCTGGTTAAAAGAGAGAGGCCCTTTAAAGTCCTTGCACCACTCCATATACTCTCTTCTCTTAATATTCCTTCTTCATACAAGGTAGAGATTGAAGATTATGAGACTTATAGAGATGGGAAGCTATCAATTACACCTATTCCTGTTCCTCATATGGATTATAAATATTCATCAAATAATCATTCTGAATTTCTTGGTTTCGTCATTGACTATGAAGACCTTAGGCTATTTCATGGAGGAGATTTGGTTCCTAATCCAAAGCTTAATGAGGATATCAAAAGAAAAGCTCCCTTTGACTTTATGTTCCTTCCCATAAACGGAAGAGACAAGGAAAGGGAAGCTAAAGGTATTATTGGGAACATGAATGAAGAGGAAGCTATAGACTTTGCGCAATGGGCTAATGCTTTAACGCTGATTCCAACCCATTTTGACTTCTTCAAAGAAAATGGTGCAGATCCTGCTGTTTTCTCTAAACTTGCAAAGGGTAGAATAAAGACAATAGTTCCTGTTCCTGGGAATAGATACTCCCTTATTTGATTATCGCGTCGCTTTGTGTAAACCCCTCAAGTGAGCCTGCTTTAGTCTGTATGCAAATATATGAAACAGAGGAGTCATCTGCTGCTCCAAATTGTCTAGCTGCTTCTGGATCTACTCTTAGCCAATCGCCATCTTTTAGCTCTACTCTCTCACCATCGAGAATTGCATAGCCATGTCCTGAGAGTATTCCATATACCTCCTCATTCTTCTTATGTGCATGTACAAATGGTACAGATGCACCAGAAGGTAACCTATTAATGCTGATTTCAGCTCCTGTTAAAGCCAATGCGTCATGAAGCTCTACTCTAGCTTCCTGCTCTACGTGTGTAATTGAGAAATTCTTCATTTTTGTTCTCCTGTTTTTAATTGATGTAATATTCATTATTACAACAAAGATGTAATGTCAATAGTTACATTAGATTTTTCTGAGTTTTTCCTTTATCCTTTTCATATGATTGAAGTGAGACCCATAAAAGATAGTGAGATTGATAGAGCTTATGAGATAATGAGAGGCTCATTTCCTAAAGCTTATCAATCGATTTTCTATCTATATCCAGAATCAACCTTAGTTGCTATAGAGAACGATGAAATAATTGGTGGCATAAATCTCGATATCTATGATGCAGCTATTAAGGTTGGATATATCGGGTGGCTATATGTAGATATAAGCGCAAGAGGAAAGGGTGTCGGAGAGAAGCTTGTAGATAAAGCTATCGAGTTCTTAGAGAATGATGCCAAGGTAGATGAAATTCTCTTATGCATTGAAGGCGATAACCCATCCTCCTTCAAGAACTTCTCAAAGCGTGGCTTTGAAATAATGATGCTTAATAGCCAATTAAAGCTATTTGGCTTTTCTATATTCAAGGTCTATAAGCACGCATCACGCTTCTTTGATATGGGTTACTTTCTATGGCATAAAAGCAGAGGAGCAGTCAAGAAGTCAAGAAGCCTCAATAAGAGTGCCTTAGCATCAATATCAGCTCTTATAGCTACTATATTCTTCAATACGCTTCTATATTCTCTAACAATAGCTAAATTCGGATTTTTCTCTTATAAAGTACTATTTATTCCTTCATTGGTGCTATTAACAAGAGCAATGACCTTAGCTATAGTGCTTCTCATTTTCAAAGCTAAAGCTATTTTTCTCTTTTGGGATACATCCTGGTTATCTTCCCTAATATCCCTGCTTCTACCCTTCTACTTTCCTTCCCCTGGCGGTGTATATATTAAAGGAGATGATTGGACGCTAAAGGATAGATCAATGTCACTAGGAATCGCATCCTTA
This sequence comes from Flexilinea sp., assembly GCA_963638635.1. Classification (GTDB taxonomy): domain Bacteria; phylum Spirochaetota; class Spirochaetia; order Sphaerochaetales; family Sphaerochaetaceae; genus Ornithospirochaeta. The sequence continues at coordinate 2,210 of CAVHSB010000115.1, read as the reverse complement.
GCTACTATAGCGCTTGAGACTATAATGCTTCTAGCATTCAGAAGCAGCATAGCGTACTTGATGTTCGCACTTCCTCTTTTCCTACTAGATACGATCTTCCCCTTCTATCCTTTCTGTGGCTTTCTATCATCAAGAGTAAGAAGACTAGCAGGAAAGAAATACTTTCTCATGTACCCTTTTGTCCTAATAGTAATTATAGGAATTTTCTTTCTATAGTGATAAACTCAGCTTATGAGTAAATATCCTTTCAATGAAATTGAGCCTAAGTGGCAGAAATATTGGGATGAGAATAAGACATTCAAAGCAACAGAGGATCCCAGCTATCCAAAATCTAGAAGAATGTATGTTCTTGATATGTTCCCATACCCATCAGGGGCTGGCCTTCATGTTGGCCATCCAGAGGGCTATACAGCAACAGATATCTATTCTCGTTATCTGAGAATGAATGGCTATAATGTTCTACATCCAATGGGATTCGATTCCTTTGGTCTACCTGCTGAGAACTATGCAATAAAGACTGGAACACATCCTTATGTAACAACAAACAAGAATATCGACAATTTCCGTCGTCAGATCAAGAGCCTAGGCTTCTCATATGACTGGGATAGAGAGATAAGCACATGCAATGAGGATTACTACCATTGGACACAATGGATTTTTGAGCAGCTCTATAAGAAGGGCCTTGCATATGAGGCATCTACACCTATCAATTGGTGTCCTGATTGTAAGACTGGTCTTGCCAATGAGGAAGTAAAGGAAGGACATTGCGAGAGATGTGGTGCAAAGGTTGAGAAGAAGAATATAAGACAATGGATTCTCAAGATTACAGCTTATGCAGATAAGCTTCTTGAGGGTCTTGATTCTCTTGATTGGCCAGAGTCTGTAAAGGCTATGCAGCGCAACTGGATTGGAAGAAGCGAAGGCGCTGCCGTATTCTTCAAGCTAGAAAACAGCGATGACACTCTCGAGGTATATACTACTCGTTGTGATACTCTCTTTGGTGCTACCTATATGGTTATTGCTCCAGAGCATCCTCTTGTAAAGAAGCTTACCACTCCAGAGCAGAAGGAAAAAGTAGAGAAGTACCTTGATGAGACAAAGCACAAGAGCGACCTGGAAAGAACTGACCTCGCAAAAGATAAGACTGGCGTATTCTCAGGTTCTTATGCTATCAACCCTGTAAATGGTAAAAAGATACCTATCTGGATTGCAGACTATGTTCTCATCTCTTATGGTACAGGTGCTATCATGGCAGTTCCTGCTCATGATGAGAGAGACTGGGAATTTGCTAAGAAGTTCAATCTTCCAATCATTGAAGTACTCAAGAGCAAGGTTAGTGTTGAAGAACAGGCATGGACAGAAGATGGTGAACATGTTAACTCTGAGTGGCTTAATGGGCTTAATAAGGCTGATGCTATTGCTAAGATGCTTGAGTTCTTAGAGAAGAATGGATGTGGTCATAAGGCTGTCAACTATAAGCTCAGAGATTGGGTATTCTCACGTCAGCGCTATTGGGGCGAGCCTATTCCTCTAGTTCATTGCCCTAAGTGCGGTACTGTCCTTGTTCCAGAAGAAGAGCTTCCGCTTACACTTCCTCAGGTTGAGAAGTATGAGCCATCTGGAACAGGAGAATCTCCACTTGTCAATGTAGAGTCTTGGGTTAATTGCAAGTGTCCTAAGTGTGGTGGGGATGCTAAGAGAGAGACCAACACAATGCCACAATGGGCAGGTTCTTGCTGGTACTTCTTGAGATACATCGATCCAAAGAATGATAAAGCCTTCGTAGATTCTGAGAAAGAGAAATATTGGATGCCTGTTGATTTATATATCGGCGGCGCAGAGCATGCTGTTCTACACCTTCTCTATTCTAGATTCTGGCATAGAGTTCTCTATGATTTGGGAGTTGTTTCAACACCTGAGCCTTTCCAGCGTCTAGTTAACCAGGGCATGATTACTTCCTTTGCTTATCAGAAGGCTAACAAATCGCTTGTTCCAACTGATCTTGTAGAAGAGAAGGATGGCAAATACTTTGATAAGGAAACAGGAGAAGAGCTTACTCAGGTTATAGCTAAGATGTCTAAGAGTCTTAAAAACGTAGTAAATCCTGATGACTATATCAAGAACTATGGTGCAGACTCTGTTAGAATGTATGAGATGTTCATGGGACCTCTCAGAGATTCTAAGCCTTGGGCTACTAGCGGCTTTATAGG
>CAVHSB010000114.1:2586-6302 GCA_963638635.1 Flexilinea sp. | reverse complement strand
CAGAGAAAGAGTTTCAAAAAGAGAATCATTCATAAAAGGCTCTGGAATCTCGGCATCGACCTCAATACTCTCATCAGCATCGCTTTTATCCATGAAATTCAGAACATATTCCTCTATTCTTTCCAGGAAAGCATCTAGGTTAGCAAATGGCATAGAGAAGCCAGCAGCGAATGCATGACCGCCATAGTCATCAAGAAGATCCTCAAAATTAGATAATAGCGTTCTTGCATTATATGGCTTCTTGCATCTCAAAGACGCAGATACTCGCTCTCCCTCTACTGTTGCAAGCACCAATGTAGGAACAGAATATTCCTGGCTGATCTTAGATGAAATAATCCCAGTAAGCCCTCTTGGCAGCCTAGGATCCTCAACTACGATCATCTTCTTATCAAGTCGCTCATAGCTATCCTTTATCTTATCTCTAATAAGAGCTATCGAATCAGCCTCCTGATTCTGCCTTTCCTTATTCATAGATAGCAGCTCCATGGAGATTGATTCACCTCTTACAATGTCATCTGTCAATAATAGCTCAAGTGCAACCTCAGGCATTCCCATACGCCCCGCCGCATTAAGAACAGGCGTAAGCCTATATGAAATATCCTTAGCAGTCAAAGGCCGGCCTATAAGATTAAGAGATGTCAGAAGATAATTAAGTGATGGCATAGGCTTTGAGGATAAAAGCTTCAAGCCCTTTTTTACTATCAATCTATTCTCATCACGCATAGGCATCAAATCTGCAATCGTGCCTATAGTCTCAAGTTGCATTATAGTCTCAAACTCTTTATAGAGAGATGGGTTTGAGAAGAAGGATACACTCTTGAATAGAGAGATTAAGGTCTCAAGCTCCTTATTGTTTGTAGTGTATCTTGCTGCCCTGCTTTTTAGAGAAAGCTCATAAAGTGATACATTCCTAGCTTTAGGCATCACCGCCTCAAGCTGGCTTCTGAAGTCTATCAGAGAGATATCAACATTGCTTCCAAAGGCCAGCTTCAGCATATTCTTCTCTGCACCTTCATCTAGTACTATAATCGGCATATTGCACGAAAGAAAATCGAGAAGACGCGAGCCCATTATCGCACCACTTCCTTCTAGCACCTCCTCATTGATTCTATCAATCTCTACAAGGTTCTCAAGCTTTACCGCATTTATTCTTACTGTGCCATTACCAGGCTCTGCATGGAGAAGAATAACAGATGAGTTATATAGCGGAGTTCTTGAAAATAGCAATGCCCAGGATAGCTTTGCAGCTACGGCACACCCCGCAAGACCATCAAATGGATAGCCAGATCCCTCTACTTTAGGATCAAAGATCGCTAAAGCTGGTGGCAGCATATTTCCAGGAAGATGGTGATCCGTGACTATAGTATCTACACCATTTCTCTTCAGCGTCTTTATCTCATCAATGGCAGAAATACCATTATCGACTGTTATTACAAGCGTGTAGCCCTGCTCTAATATAGAGCCTACTACATCCTCGGTAAGGCCATAGGAATCATCACCCGATGGAAGCATATAAGAAAGATTCTCAGCGCCAAGCTTTTTAAGAGTTCGATAGAGAATCGCTGTTGCAGTTACTCCATCAGTATCTCTATCGCCGAAGATAAGTATCTTCTCATTCTCTTCAAGAGCTTCATCTATTCGCTCTATTGCTGTATAGACATCCTCTACTGTAAATGGACTGTTCTGGTATAGAAACTCATCCTCTAGATAATAAACCATCTCATCTTCCCTGATGCCACGTCTTACGAGCACAGTTGAAGAGAGAAGCGATAGACCATACTTTTCAGACATAGCTCTTACCTGATCAGTACGGCACTCCTTCATATATATATTCATTTAATATGTCCTTACACAATCAATAAGCCCGATGAAAGCGTCTCAATGCTATCTGAGAAACTCATCGTAAGCGTTCTAAGCACATAGCGATATATTCTGAATAGCTGTTCATCGCTAAGTCTCAGAGAAAGAGCATCAGCAAAAGGGATAGATAGAACACGCTCAAGATATCGTCTTGCACTTGGAGGAAGAATCATTCCGCCCTCCATAGTATCACAATTTGCGCATACTGCAGTAGCTAAAGATGGAGAAAAGCCAAGAACTTCATCATCTTTATAAGCCTTGCCACACGATGGACACGTTCTGAAATCCCCAGCAAGGCCAGAAAGCTCAAGAAACTTCATTATAAATGAGACTACTACCTTTCTATAAGAAACACTCTCAAGATAATCTATAGCTTCTGTATATAGCCTATATAGAGAAGCATCTGAATAGCGGCTCTTCATTATAAGCTCAGAAAAAAGAGCTGCTGCTGCAATTCTATCCAGATCTTCGCTTATATATTCATGCAAGGCTATGATATCAGCATCCTTGAGTGTATATAAATCTCCATCTCTTTTCCTATACAGAGAAAGCATGCCTTCGCTATATAGAGGAGCCTTAATGCTCTTAATACTCTTCTGGGCACCATATACAAGAACCTTAATCACACCATCATCAGGAGTCAAAACAGATAGAAGCTTATCCTTTTCTTTAATATTCTCTGTCTTGATAACGACCCCCAAGGTCTTGCTGTCTCTATCCATAACAATGAAGACTATTCCAGCTTTGAAAAGTTAGCAATAGCAGAAGATAGTCCATAGTGGTAATATAGCGATGTGAAAAAAACAATATTCCTAAATTTACTGCTCCTTCTGAATGCAATGCTATTTGCGGTATCCTTTGACGGAGGAGAAGCGATAAAGATAAGAGATGATCTCTTTTATAGCGAAAAGGAACTAAATGGATTCTCATGGGCTGATAAGCTAACAGCTGAAGAAGATAGCTTCTATGATACTGTAACTATTTCGCTTATAACCGGAGGAAGAGGAAGCGAAATCTGGGAATATTTTGGTCACGCTGCATTCCTAGTAGAAACAGAGGGCAGAGATTCCATAATGTTTGACTATGGAATCTTCTCATTTGATGAGAAGTTCTACATTAACTTCGCACTTGGAAAGCTCTACTATTCAATGATGGCATCATATGGGAAATACAGATTACTCTCATTAGAGGACCAGGATAGAGATATTTACAAATTAAAGCTTGAGCTATCCAATCTCCAGAAAAGGAATCTTATAGCATTTCTTGAATACAATAACCAATATGAGAACAGAACATATCTTTATGACTACTACAGGGATAATTGCGCAACAAGGCTAAGAGATCTATATAACGCAATAAGCGGCGGAGAGTATAGAGAGTGGGCAGAGAGCGTTAATACAGGTAAAAGCTTCAGAGACTACACTATATTCTACTTATCTCCTAACTATTTAGCATCCTTTGCAATCACATATCTCTTAGGACCAGCTGCAGATAAAGCTATATCCCTATATGAGGCGGCATTCCTTCCCGATGTGCTTAGAGAGAGCATAGAAGAGTTCCAGGGGACAAAAAGCATTACCTTATATAAATCAGAGAGCAAGCCTCCTGTTGATAAGAATCCTCATTTCTATCTTAAAACAGCACTTATGGCACTAGCTGTTGCTGCAATATCATTAATGCAATATTCAAATATCAAGGCTATAAGAAAGACAGCGCATGGAATTCTATCCATTATCTATCTGCTTCTTGGTCTGATGTCCATTGCCCTCTTATCCCTAGAGACTCTATCAATACATAAGGTTGCATATATGAATAGCGCTATTCTTGTAATTTCGCCATTTGTGCTCTATTTCTTC
>CAVHSB010000114.1:0-2576 GCA_963638635.1 Flexilinea sp. | reverse complement strand
TATTTGCATATAACATCTATATTTAAAGAATCTAAAAGAGATAGACTCCAAAGGGCAGGCAGAATCTCAGCAATAGCTCTCATAATTCTTCTTATGCTAAAGCTTGTTTTCCATAGCTACTTCATAGCTGGAGACTTTGCATCTTATATTCTTATGCTTCCGCTTTATATAAGTGAGGGTCTTAGGCCTTCAAAAGAAGCTTCTTAGCACCATCGGATAAAGCAGGGAATGAGATTATATCCCTTACCATATCTAGAGCATTAAGCTTCTTTTCCATGTATATCATGTCATACCACCTACCAAACTTATAGCCAGAGCTCTCAAACTCGCCAATTAGCTTATAGCCTAGAGCGAGATGGAACCTATACGAGTCGGATATTATCTCACCTCTGCTGAGGCCATCTACTGTAATGCATGCATAGGAATTTACTATATTTTGAGCTTTTAAAGCACACTCAAGAATTCTATAGAGCTGCTTTCCGACTCCTCTTCCCTTCTTGTCCTTATCGACATAGATAGAGGTCTCAACATCCCAATCGTACGCACGTCTTGATCTGAAGCGAGCTGCATACGCATAAGCTATTACAGCACCATCCTCTTCTGCGACTATATATGGATAGCTTGAGGATATATTAAGAATTCTTTCCCTGAATTCTTCAATTGATGGAATCTTCCACTCAAATGTGATGGCAGTATTCTCTATATAATAGCTGTAGATATTGAGGATGGCCTCTGCATCAGCTTCCTTTGCATAACGATATGTAATCATGGTCCTATGATAGCGAAATAGAAAATCCTAGAAAAGAGTCAATTGATCTCCGCTTTTGAGCTTATAGCCCACTATCTCTTTTTCGATATAGCTCATTATCACATCAACTACATACTCAATCTCAGCATCCTCTAGTGGATGCAATCTCTCAATATGATGCCATTTCTCAAGACAGCCTCTGCAGCAGGTAGCTGTATGGTGCTGAGCGATAAATACAGGATGACCCTTCATAGGCGTTTGCTTACCATCATCTGAAGGCTCCTTAAGCCTCTCATTTACAAATTTAAAGGCCTGGTCACGTATTGGACCAAGCCCTCTTGTGTATACATAGTATTTATCATCATCTCTCAGATGAAATCTTTCTCTGAATTTTGATTTCCTGAGTCGCTCCTCTAAATCGTCCATAGCCTCATTTTACGATTTTCGTGCCCTTGTCGCTATATATAGCATCATAGAGATTATGAGGATCCGTGATTATTCCCATACTACCGGTTGTTCTAACAAAGTCTGTCATGGCCTCCATCTTCGGCAGCATGCTTCCTTTTGCAAAGTGACCTTCCTTAATATACTCTTCAGCCTCTTTAAGCTTTACGGTATCAAGATCCTTTTGATCAGGCTTGCCATAGTTGAGTGCAACCTTCTCTACAGCTGTAGATATTACGAAAAGATCTGCATTCAGATCCTTTGCAAGCATTGCAGCAGCAAGATCTTTATCGATTACGGCCTCTCTTCCTGATAGAGTACCGTCTGCATTCTTTACAACAGGTATTCCACCGCCACCTGCAGCAATTACTACGATATTGTTATCAAGAAGGCATTTGATTGTCTCAAGCTCAATTATCGATACTGGCTTTGGAGATGCTACAACACGGCGCCATCCTCTTCCTGCATCCTCTACTACAGACCAGCCATCATGCTCAGCCTTCTCTTTAGCCTCCTCCTCACTCATGAAAGAACCGATAGGCTTTGTAGGATTCGAAAAAGACGGATCGTCATCATGGACTTCAACCTGCGTAACAACAGTTGCTACATTCTTTTTGACACCATCCATCAACAGCTCATTATCAAGTGCATTCTGCAGCTGATAGCCAATAGCACCTTGAGTATCTGCAACACAGGAATCAAGAGGAACTGAATGAAGGACCTTCTGTGAAAGCTCAGCTCTTCTTAGGATATATCCAACCTGAGGACCATTTCCATGCGCGATGACTATTCTGTTTCCAGCCTTTATAAGTCTTGCAATATGATGAGCAGTCTTCTTCGCAGCCTCATATTGGCTTGAAACTGTTACATGCTTGCTATCTTCAATGAGTGAATTTCCGCCTATTGCTATTACAATCAATTTACCATCCATATCATTTCCTCTGACTATACAATACCATATCCGCAACAAAATGCAACAACTACTTTCATATTCTCTATGTTGCCGTTTTCATCTATTTTCAGTACATTCTCTAAATAACACTATTTCCTTATGGAATATTAAATATTATTTATAAAAGGGAAATTTAATGGATAATACTAACGAGATTCCATCTGTTCTTCCTATACTTCCTCTTGTTGAGAAGCCTCTTTTTCCAGGCACTCTCACTACAATGATCATTGGAAGAGTCGAGGATGTAAATATAATCAACAATGTAATAGATGGCGATGGATACTTCATTGGGCTTCTGGAAGAGGAAGGCAACAATGTCGGAACTGCATGCAAGATCAACAAGTTCCTTCGTCTCCCTAACAATTGCATTCATGTATTCATAACTACACTAAAGAGAGTTGAGATAAAAGACAAAGAGCAAAGAGAGGATAC
>CAVHSB010000113.1:0-6339 GCA_963638635.1 Flexilinea sp. | reverse complement strand
GCATTAGCTATCCTCATTCCAGTTATATTCAACAAGACCTTCTACCCCTTTCGTCTGCATTGCAGAGCCTGCGGGAAGGCAATGAACTTCGATGAGATATTCGGAGATGATGAGAATATATGCCATGATTGCTTTCTTGAAAAGCATCCAGAAGAAAAGGAAAAAGAAAGAGAGAGGGCAATGACAGAGGATGAGCGAATAGCAAAAAGATGCGTAGAGGCCAATAGCGTAGACGAGGTACCTTGGGATTTATGGGAGCCTATTGAAAGATGCACGCTAACCTATCTATTTGATGGAGATAAAGTACTTCTTATTGAGAAGAAAAGAGGTATGGGCACAGGCTACTTCAATGCACCAGGTGGGCACATAGAGCTTGAAGAGACCAAGTTTGAGGCAGCTGTAAGAGAGGCTAAGGAAGAGACAGGCCTCGATATGTCAGAGCTATCAGAAAGAGGAACTCTCTACTTCCAATTCAAGGATGGCACAAGAATGATTGGCTATGTATTCTTCGCCTATAAATACTCAGGAACACTTATCAAGGAGTGTGATGAGACAAGACCATTCTGGTGTGATTTAAAGGACCTTGATTACAATAGGATGTGGGAGGATGATAAGCTATGGCTTCCAATTGCACTATCAGGAAAGAAGTTTGAGGGCTACTTCCTATTTGATGATCTCAAGCTATTAGACAGCAAAGTAATAACAGAGAATGAATAAGAGAATATTAGGGCTTTGGAATTTCGGAGATGATAGCTTTCATAAAAAGCTTGATAGCCAAGCTGCCAAAGCCTTGGTTAAAAGCGCTATCAGAAAAGGTATAACTACATTCGATAGTGCCTTCTCATATAAGGAGGCAGATAGCATTCTAGCCTCTGCGCTAAAAGAGCTCAAGCTAAAGCAGGAGGATGTAGAGGTAATATCAAAGGTGATGCCTGTTCCAACGCTCGAGAAGAAAGTAGACATATCACTAAAGAGACTCAATAGAGACTATATCGATATTCTCCTATTGCATTGGCCTAGCGATGCAGAATCCATCTATAGCTCACTAAAGGCTTTGGAGAGACTAAAAGCTGCAGATAAAGCTAAAGCCATCGGTGTAAGCAATTTTCCATTTACGCTGTTAAGAAAAGCATGTGATGACTTTCAGATTGAGTTTCATGAGCGACCTCTTTCTTTAATATGGACTAAGGATTGGGATGAGGAAAAGACTCTCAATCTAAAGACACTCGCCTATGCCCCGCTTGGCATGGGCCTTCTAAGCGGTAAATATAAAGCAAAAGAGGAGCTTAAAGACAATAGAGGGAATCTATACGTCTGGAGCTCAAAGCACTTCAAGGAGCTTCTAGCTTATTTAGATAGTTTGGACCATAGCAGTGCAGAGATAGCTCTCAGCTGGGTATATAGCAAAAAGCCATACGGCATAATCCAAGGTGCTAGCACTGCCAAAGATTTAGAGCTCAATGCTTTTATGCTACCTAATGCTGCAATAGCTAAATTAGATGAATTCGCAGCTCTTATAAGCTCTTCATCTGCATCTGACAATATCTTTTCTCATAATTATGTTAGAGTCTGATTATGAAGGTGCTATTAGAAGAAGCAAAGACAGAAATTGAGATAAAGAAATCAAGATTCATCTCAATAGCTATTCCAACAAAGACGCTGGAGGATGTAAAAGAGGCCGTATTAAAGACAAGAGCAGAATATGCAGATGCTACTCATGTTGTACATGCGGCAGTCGTTGGAGATAAAGGAACATTATACTCTTCCTCTGATGACAAGGAGCCTAAGAATACTGCAGGGCGACCTTCTCTCGAGGTACTCAAAGGCTCTGGAATTACGAATATAACTGTATGTACTATACGTTATTTTGGCGGTACCCTATTAGGCACAGGTGGCCTTGTCAAAGCCTATGGCGATAGCACTAAAGAAGTCTTGAAGGCGGTAAAGACAGAAGAGCTCATTGAAAGAGCACCCTTTTCAATAATGCTTCCCTATGAGCTATATAACAGAGTAAAACGCGCAATAGAGGATGCTGAAGCAACATCGATAAATGAGACCTTTGATGTTGGAATATCAATCAAGGGCCAGATACCGCTCTCCAGAGAAGAAAGCTTCATATCTGCTATCAAGGATATAGGGCAAGGAAGGATATCATTTAGTTAGCTTGTATTTCTTCCCTTCTTCTAGGAATGATACACTCTCCTTCTCAACCTTAAGCTCAACACTATCCTCATCCTCTGCAAGCTTAGCACCAATAGCTATAGCAATGCTGAGCGTCTCCTCCTCAACCTTATCAGGAGTATCCTCCTCAGTATGAGCAGGCGTCCGGATCTCTGGCTTCATGCTTGTAAGGGTTGTTGCAGATATTCCAAATACCGAAGCAGCTGCAGCATCTGTCTCACCGCTTAGTACGCTAAGCTTCCCAGTTGGCACCTTATGTCCCATCAGTGATGCTAAGAGAGAGCATTTGGATGCAAGCTTTGCATCAAGTGCAATCATCCCATTTCCATCCTGAGTCAGAAAAGCAAGATCCTCAGCCTTATATAGCCCATCAAAATTCAGCATTCTAGGCTCAATGAATAGGTGTGAGTTATTCTCAAGCCATGCAGCACTACCCTGTGCACCACACTCCTCTCCGTCAAATGATGCAAATATGAGTCTTGTATTCTTCAGTCCATCTCCACTGGCCTTCTTCTCTGAAAAATAGTGAAGAAGCTCTATTACTACAGCCACACCAGAGAGATTATCTCCTGCCCCAATGCTGTAGGAGCTTCCTACCTTGAAGTATAGGAATATCGATACCTCAGCTACTAATAGAATTATTGAATGAAAGATTATGAAGATTGGCTTCAATATCCCAGGAAGAAACGACAATGAAAAGAGCATAGAGAGAAACTCTACAAGCGTGAATATTCCTAATGCAGCCATAGCAATGTATGGGATATATAGCGACAATAAGGATTTAATATCTACTCCCTTATGCTTGCTATCGACAATCTCCGCACTATCATGATGGGCTGAGAATATGATTGTCCTTAATACTACATCCTCCGGCTCTATTACAGCATGAACATTAGCCCCTTCCTTTGAGGATAGGAATCTTCTTAAGAAGCTATCTTCCTTCTTTATTTCCTTATAGATGCCAAATAAATAAATACACATTATTGCCAAAGAAAGATAAGGAAGCTTAAAAAGAGAGAACAAAAAGGAAAGCGCCAGAACAATTGAAAGGATAACAAGAAAGCCTCTTTGAAGATTAGGAAACATCCTTGCAGAGGTTATAGTCACGTCATTGCTATAAGCTTCAAACTTGTTAGCTATCTTTCTAGCAGCCTTCCTGCTCTCTTTAGTTGCAGCAGGCCTTGGTCCCAAAGAAGCTAGATCTACGATCTCTTTATGAGCCTCAGATGATAATGAAGATGCTATTAAAGAGGAGTATTCTCTCTTAGTCTCCTTTGTATTATTCTTCCTTTTCGCTTCGTCTAGTAGATTTCTAAACCAGCTCATAACTTTAGCCATAGTAAAATAAATATAATTGAAATTAATTTAAAGAGAAAGATTATTGACAAACATTCTTCTCATCTGTAATATTCAAAAAGTGCGTTTAGCATGGAGAGATGGTCCGAGTGGTCGAAGGCGGTTGCCTTGAAAGCAATTGAGGAGCAATCCTCCGGGGGTTCGAATCCCTCTCTCTCCGCTACAAACTCCTTGAAAAAGGAGTTTTTCTTTTATCAGATGAATTCCATTTCAAGCCATCATATTGAATACTATTTCAAAATCTCTTCAGCAAGCTTTGAAAGACTATCTGCAAGTGCTTTATGACTCTCTTTTGTCATATGAAGCATATCCAGGCCTGGATAGGCAACAGAGGACGCGGCAAAGTAGTGGCAATGAGTCATAGCAGCGACCATCTTGTATAGCTCAGGAACCTTTTGAAGCTCCAATCTCTCTTTTTCTCCGCATTCCCAGAACATGCTATTCTCAATAGCTTCTCCCATCATTATAGGAGATACGATTAGTATCTCTGGTACTTTCTTATTCTCTGAAATCGAATACTTCCTTATTTTCTCTACGATTTTCTTAATGCCATTCGCAGAAGCCTTAGCTGTCATAGAGTATTGGGCTTTGAAGTCATTAGTGCCAAGCATAACGATAATCAAATCAAGAGGCATATGAGACTTTAGGATGATATCCAATGCCTTATATCCACTTCTATTTGGATCAGAATCGTCTGAAAAGCAGGTTGTACGGCCATTATAGCCTTCCTCGATGACATAATATCCATCGCCCATAAGGGCTGAGAGACGACCAGTCCATCTCTCAGCTCTATTGAATCTGCCTTCTGTATCCGGGTTAACCCCATAGGTATTGGAATCGCCAAAGCAAAGTATTGATTTTACTTCTTTATCCATTTTGGGAATGAGAACTCTCCTCTGTAGTTTGATGCATTATAATCAGGATACTTCTCTGGTGCATAGATTTCATCTCTATCCTCCATAGCTCTATCCTGCGTATAGATGAACATCCTCTTTCTATCCCAAACAACGATTTCCTCTCTGCTATCACCCTCTGTGTTGATAACCTCAGAGCATAATGTAGGATGTCCATCATCTGGGAACTGAACTACGATATCACCTTCTCCATCCATCAAGCCTCCATCATTAGGATCTGCATTAAGAAGAACAAGATCCTGACCTGATCCATCCCAGTTAATCGGAGCTATAACATTACCATTTGAGGTTGCTTCTCTATGCCAGATTTCCTTGCCCTTTGAGTCATGCATGTAGATTATGCCATTATTCTGCCAATAGGTTGTTGTACAAATCTGGAGACCCTTTTTCTCTGGAGAATAATTGCCAACACTTATTCGCTGACCATGGCCATTAATATCCCTAACAAGAATCTCACCATTCTTCTTTACAAGCATGAAGCCTTCCCATCCAGAGACTATAGCAAGACATGGCTCTGACTCATCATCATAAGAGCCATATATGATCTCATCCGTATGATCAGTATCTATAGGGAGAGACCACTTAAGCCTTCCATCATCATCAACCATATTGTAGCAGGAGAACAATTCATCCTTTCCATCCCCATCATAATCATAGTTATATGGGAAATGACCAGTATTATACTTGGAGAAGGTCCATAAGAAATTGAGATTATTATCATAGAGCCAAAGACGTGAGTACCTATCCTTGATGAGAATATCACTTGGCCTATCCTTTCCGCTTACATTGACAATCCTTATAGCATCTACATTCAGGCGATCAAACGCATATCTTCCAAACTCAAGGCCAGTAACAGTCTTAGGATCTGCAGTATTTAAAGGTGTCGGAATGCTCTTCTTCACCTCTCCATTTCTGCCATCAAGAATCAATAGCTGAAAATCATAGCTTGTGATTACCTCATCTATTCCATCCCCGTCGATATCATAGATTTGCATTGGAAGATCTGTAGTCAAGAATATTACATCATCGCTATCTGTTGGCTCACCCTTCTGCCATAGCACCTCACCGCTTTCCATGCTTACAGCAGTGAGACAGCTTATGAATGGATAGCGGTCCTTATATACTCTTCTTTGATTCTGCGCAATCAAGAAGAAAAGCTCGTCAGTGCCAGTAAGATGGCCAAATCTTATTTCACGTCCAGCTCCAAAGTTCTTGAGATCAATCACCTTAGAAAGCTTCATCTTTGGAAAATGCTTTCTCTTATTGCTTACTCTCTCATCATCTTCTCGCAGCTTAGCCTCATACTCACCACACTCCTCATCGCTCATAGTAATCTCAACCACTCTATAAGCAGCTGGCATAGAGGATGAAAGTGCGATGCATCCATAGCTGAACATATCATCAACAGTCTCTAGAAGCTTTACATCATCAACATAGCAAGTGAATAGACTACCTCTGCAAACAACCTTAAGAGTATGAAAGAGATCTGTACTCCAATCAAATTGAGCAGAAGCTAATATGACCCTATCACGCTTATTTACACGATGGAGCTCAACACCATCCCCCTTTAAATAAAAGCCATAGTGCATCATGCTTGTCTGATAGCGGAATGCAAGGCCTGCAATCTCATCCCTTCTATAAGCTCTCATTTTAACAGAGACTGTATAGTCAGACATTCTTACATCACCCTTTCTTAGGCATGGGACAGCACTCTTATCCTTTGGAGGCTTGATTCTCAACTGTTCCATCTGATGAACACCATCAAGGGATGGAGCTGTTACCATCCAGGATGGACCTCTATAGTCAAAATCAGCAATTGGATCAAACCATCCCCCCTTGTAGCCAAGCTCAGGGTAGTAGTGGTACTCACCCATTGCTGAGTGATCAT
>CAVHSB010000112.1:0-6368 GCA_963638635.1 Flexilinea sp. | reverse complement strand
GTTTGTCAATAGAATAAAGACCTCAAGCTATCGAATAACGGTAATATCTCCAACAGGGAAGATTCTCTCAGATGACCTTGAGGATCTTTGGTATTTGATTACTGATCAAAAGACTCTTGATCGATTTCTAAGTGATATCATTGAGCTTGATACCATAATCAGCGTTCATACTCCATTCCTATTCGGAGAGCTTATTCTTGCAGGCAGAAGTCTTCCGGATGACACTATCATTGTTGCATCAACTACGGTTAAGACCTTCGGAGATACAATAATAGAGATGAAGGCCCAGATAATGCTCATATTGCTTCTCTCTCTCCTTCTATCTGCAATTCTTGCAAGAGCTTTAACATCCTTTATAGTCAAGCCTCTCAATAGGCTAGATTTAGAGGCTCCAGATATCACAAAGGAATACAAGGAAATACAGCCTCTTCTTAAGAAGATACAGGATCAGAAGAAGGATATAGCAGAGCAGGAGGAAGAGCTAAGGCAGGGACAGAGAGAGTTCAATACAGTGTCTGAGTCACTCAAGGAGGGCCTATTCCTAGTCGGACAGGATGAGAGCATCATTTTCATCAATAAGGCTGCGAAGAGGATTCTCTCTCTCAAAGGCGACATAAACGGAAGAAGCTATAAGGACGTACTTCCAGAGTCCATCTCAAAGACAATTGAAGATACAGCTGAGAACAGCAGAAGCAAATCGATATATCAAAAAAACAACATGACCTATAATGCAGAGGCTACATCCATCAAGGAAAATGGGGTTAAGGTTGGCACCTCAGTTTTGATATATGATATAACCTCAGCACTCAATGCAGAATCACAAAGAAGAGAGTTCACAGCAAATGTTTCCCATGAGCTTAAGACTCCTCTTCATATAATAGCAGGAAGCGCAGAGCTGTTGAGATCCGGAATCGTAAAAGAGGAAGACAAGCTGAAATTCATTGACCAGATCTATAACGAGAGCCAGAGAATGAAGAGCTTGGTCGAAGATATCATGAAGCTTTCAAAGATTGAGGAAGGAAAGCAGGAGATAAAGAAAAGCACCGTAAATGCATACGAGCTTGCACTTACTGTCAAAGAGAATCTTATGCATTTAGCAGATGAGAGCGAGATAAAGCTCGCTATAGCAGGGGAAAAGGATATCTATATATACGTCAATGCCTCAATGATATATGGTGCAATCTACAATCTTGTAGATAATGCCATCAAGTATTCCTACAAAGGTGGCAGGGTTCTGATAAGAGTATCCTCTGACAATGATAAATGCTTTATCTCAATAGAGGATGAGGGCGTTGGAATTCCTGACGAATGCCATGAGAGAATTTT
The DNA here is from genome assembly GCA_963638635.1 of Flexilinea sp. Classification (GTDB taxonomy): domain Bacteria; phylum Spirochaetota; class Spirochaetia; order Sphaerochaetales; family Sphaerochaetaceae; genus Ornithospirochaeta. Next base: position 5,042 of record CAVHSB010000112.1, on the reverse strand, counting down.
TGAGAGATTCTATCGTGTCGATAAATCCAGAAGCAAGGAAGTCGGTGGAACAGGTCTAGGCCTTGCAATCGTCAAGCACTCATGCATCGTAAATGGCGGTGAAGTCACTTTGACATCCGGTGAGAATAAGGGCTCAATATTCACACTAATCTTTCCAAAGTGCAAAGACGGGACGGAACAATAGGCAGCTTTCTGCTAAACTTTAAATATGGTCATAGCTTTGATAATCGCATTAACGATAATATTGCTTCTTCTTTGGTCTATCTATATGCCCTTCTACAGGGAAAAAACCGTAGCTCTTCAAAGCAACGAAGATAAATGCTTCTCACCTAGGTGCAAATCTGTAGTATATAAGAACAACAATAAGAAGGCAGTGCTATTCATACATGGCTTTCCAACTACTCCATACATGTACGATTGGGCCACAAAGTATATGAGAGACAGGTCCTATGATGTCTATGCTCCCCTCATTCCTACCTTCGGTGCAGATATAAAGGAATTTGAGAAAACAAATTTCTCATCCTGGTTCTACTTCATAGATGAATACTACAAGAGACTGAGACGCGAATACGATACTCTAGATATAATCGGAGTCAGCATGGGTGGAGCTATGACGCTGAAGTTAGCTGAAATACATAGCGAGGATGGTCTTAAGCCTGATGCTATAGCCATCCTATCGGCTCCTGTAGTCTTCAACTCATTCTTCAAGGATGGAATAGTTACAAACTTTGCCGGCTACTTTGTAAGAATAATAAGACCCTTTCTATCTTCCTATAAAGCATATACAGGAACTGAGATAATAGGCCATAACGATGGTGATGAGACCTGGACTGGCTACCATGGGCTATTCTCTACGCCTTCATGCTCATTGATCTGGAATCTGAAGAACATCAGAAGAGAACTTTGGAGGATAAATGCACCAATGATCTCTATACATGATGAGGGGGATAAAACAGTTCCCTTCAAGAACCAAGGGATAATCGAGAAAGAGACTAATACCAAATCAATATTCATAAAACAGAAGATGGATGATAAATATATACATACACATCATGCACTATTATCATATAAGTCATGTCAGAAGGACTTAATGGATAGAATTCATGCATTTCTGGAGGATAACAATGGATAAACGCGAGGACCACATTTCATGGGACGAATACTTCATGGGAGTTGCTGTACTTTCTTCAATGAGAAGCAAAGACCCTAATACCCAGGTTGGAGCATGCATAGTTTCAAGCGAGAAAAAGATAATCGGAGTCGGCTATAATGGATTTCCTACAGGATGCTCTGATGATGAGCTGCCATGGGCAAGAGAAGGAGACTGGATCCATACAAAGTATCCATATGTTTGCCATGCAGAGCTTAATGCTATCTTAAACTCCAACAACAGCTCTATGCTTCGCGGAGCTACTTTATACGTTGCATTATTCCCTTGCAATGAATGCGCTAAGGCTGTAATACAGGCAGGCATTAAGAAAATAGTTTATCTATCAGATAAATATGCAGAAACAGATGCAACAAAAGCGAGCAAGCTCATGCTTGAATCGGCTGGCGTAAGCTTTGAAAAGCTAGAGACAAAGAGAAAGGAACTTGTAATAAGGTTCTGATCTTTGTGTTTCAAAAACATATTATTTGAAGTAAACTTGTATCTAGGTAAACAGACCGCTGTTAAAGACACAACAGAAGCTAAGGACCTCGATTTATATCTATATTAGGAGATGAAATATGACACTTATAGTTAATGGCGTCGAATTGCATCCAGATAAAGACGAGAAGTTATTAGCTTATTTAAGAGATACATTGAAGCTGAAGGGCGTCAAGGATGGCTGCAGCGAAGGTGCATGCGGGGCTTGTTCTGTTATTATAAACGGAAAGCTTACAAAGGCATGCGTACCTCTTCTCTCTAGGCTTGAAGGTGCTAATGTAATAACAATAGAAGGTCTCTCTGAAAGAGAAAAAGAGGTATACTCCTACTCCTTTGCTGAAGCTGGTGCTGTTCAGTGCGGCTATTGCATCCCTGGTATGATAATGGCAGCTAAGGCACTGTTAGATAACAATCCGGATCCAAAGAGAGAAGATGTAAAGAAGGCTATAAGAGGCAATATATGCAGATGCACTGGTTATGTGAAGATAGAGGATGCCATATTGCTTGCTGCCAGATACTTCAGAGAGAATACAGAGATAAGGAAAGACAAGGAGAGCGGAAGGATATCTACAGTATTCAGACGTGTTGATGCCTTTGAGAAGGCGCTCGGAAGCGGTAAATACGTTGATGATATCGACATTGAAGGTATTGTATATGCATCAGCACTGCGATCTCCTGTCCCTAGATGCAAGATAATAAAGATAGACTCCTCAGAGTGCGAAGCAGATGAGAGATGCGTAGCAGTCATAAAGAGAGAGCAGGTTCCAGAGAATAAAATTGGACACTTGAGGTTTGATTGGGATGTCTTGATTGGAGAGGGGATGACTACTCACTACATCGGTGATGCGCTTTGTCTTGTTGTCTCTTATGACAAAGCTGCCCTCAATGAGCTTAAAGAGAAAATCAAGGTAGAATATAAGGAGCTTCCTGGAGTATATACAATAGAGGATGCCATAAAGGGAGATATAAAGGTACATAAGGACTCTGATAATCTCCTTTCCTCAGAGCATATTCTAAGAGGAGATGCCAATAAAGCGCTATCAGAGTGCGATGTCGTAATCAAGGGAGACTATGAGACTCCTTTCACTGAGCATGCCTTCATGGAGATGGAATGCGCTATAGCAATGCCAGATAAGAATGACGGTATCTTCTTATATACTGGTGGACAATCTATATATGACGATCAAAGAGAAGTTGCTAGAATGCTTCATCTTCCAAAGAACAAGGTAAGGGTACACTCTGCCTTAGTCGGCGGTGGATTCGGAGGAAAGGAAGACATGTCTGTGCAGCATCATGCTGCGCTTGCTGCTTTCATATTAAAAAGGCCTGTCAAGGTAAAGCTTACAAGACAGGAATCACTTACTATCCACCCGAAGAGACATCCTATGAAGATGCATATCGAGCTTGGAGCAATGAAGGATGGAAGAATTGTAGCACTCAAGGGTGAAATACTCTCAGACAGCGGGGCTTACGCATCTCTTGGTGGGCCTGTGCTTCAAAGAGCATGTACTCATGCATCTGGCCCATATAGCTTCAAGCATCTTGATATTATCGGAAGGGCCTATTACACGAATAATGTACCTGCAGGCGCTTTCAGAGGATTTGGTGTAACCCAATCCTGCTTTGCAATTGAATCCTCTATTGATGAGCTTGCTGATAAGCTTGGAATAGATAAGTTCAAGATAAGAGAAATCAATGTAATAAGACCAGGACAGGTTCTTCCAAATGGACAGATAGCAACTCCAGATACAGGTGCTTATGAATGCCTTGAAGCGGTTAAGGATGCATACTACAAATCTGAGAGAACTGGCATAGCAATGGCTATGAAGAACAGTGGTATTGGCGTTGGTGTTCCAGATACAGGAAGATGCACTATAAGCATTGAAGGTGGAAAGATCCATATAAGAACAAGTGCTGCATGCATGGGACAAGGTATTGCTACTGTTGCACTACAAATAGCCTCAGAGACGCTTAAAGCTGATCCAGAGCTGATAGTAGTAGAAGATCCAGATACTGCAAGAACTCCAGATTCTGGCACATCTACAGCATCAAGACAGACAGCCTTTACAGGAGAGGCTGTAAGAAGAGCTGCACTCAAGCTTAAGCCTGATCTAGATGAGTTTGGCATAGAGCCACTTGAGGGTGCAGAGTACTATGCTGAATTCTGCTTCGACACCGATCCTATTACAAGTGATAAGGGAAACCCTGTATCCCACTTGGCATACTCCTACTCTGCTCAGGTTGCAGAGCTAGATGAGAACGGAAGGGTAAAGCATATCACCGCAGCCTGTGATGCAGGAACAGTCATCAACAAGAAATCCATAGAAGGACAGATTGAAGGTGGTGTGATAATGGGAATGGGCTATGCCCTAACAGAGAACTTCAAGACCGAGAATGGCTATGTGAAATCAAAATATGGAACGCTTGGACTTATAAGAGCAACAGATGCTCCAAAAGTAAAGGTAATAACAACGCATGGCCCAGGAAAGCTTGCTACAAGCTATGGTGCAAAGGGCGTTGGTGAGCTATGCACAATTCCAACAGCTCCGGCTATAGCAAATGCGTATAAGCGCTTTGACGGAGTCAGGAGAACCTCTCTTCCACTAGATCATACAGCATACAAGAAGTAGTCAGATTATAGACTGACTACTCCCCTATCTGAGATATTCTTTCCCTACGTTACCAAAGAGAAATAAGCTATTTTACCTCTTCGATATAGATTTAGGATTCTGCTTTTTTCATCATCAGAAGCCTTGAAGTCTTTACCATCGATATAAGCAAGAACTGATTGAGGCATTTCCCCCAACCAGGATATATTGGCGGAAGTCGTACATGATTTTTCGATGCAATGCATCTCCAAGAGGCGTCTGTGTATCAAAGCAGTTCTTTATCAATGGATAAGTTGCTTCATCTCCCATAGCCCATAGAAATTCTTCGAAATCTAAAGGAAACATCTCAATATGATCTTCCTCTGATGGAATCATGATATTCTGAACATTCTTTTTTTAGTCTTATAAGAGATCCCGTTTCAAGGTAGTCATATCTGCCATCTGCAACTAGATACTTTATCAGCTGCCTAGCTTCTGGATATTGCTGCACCTCGTCAAAGATTATAAGTGATTCTCGCTTATAGAGAACAGTTGAGAAAAGAGCTTGAAGCTTTGCAAAAAAGAAATCAAGATTGGAGCTGTCTTCGGTGAATAGCTTTCTTATAGCTTTTGACTCTTTTCCAAAGTCAACTAGAATATAGCTTCTATACTCATCCTTTGCAAATTCTTCTGCAATATAGCTTTTTCCAACTCGTCTGGCACCTTCAATCATTAATGCAGTTTTGCCATTGCTAGTCATTTTCCACTCTAATAGTTAATCACATATCTTTCACTGTAATATATCT
>CAVHSB010000111.1:0-6418 GCA_963638635.1 Flexilinea sp. | reverse complement strand
ACGTAAGGCAGCTAAGCTAGATCCAATAGAGGCATTGGCGTACGAGTAGGGATTTCATATGACAAGCTGGTGCTTCAGCGTAATATCATGCGAAGCGCCGATTAGCTCGTCATTGAGCCTTATAGTGTTTCTATTGCTTATAAGTCTGTACTCTCCAGAGTGGAACTTTCTATGGCAGGTTGGGCATAGACACAGCATGTTTCTTCTGTCGTCGTCTCCGCCCTTTGATAGTGGCAGGATATGATGTACATCTGAGCTTAGAAACTTCCATTCAGACTTTCTTTCTAGGTTTCTTTGCCAGCCTGTTCTGAGTATTACATCTCCGCATACCTGGCATCTGTAGTTATACAGGCTCTTAACAGCCTCTGCTATTGTTGTATTTCTTACATAGCACTCTATGTTGTTTCTTATTACTGCTCTTGAAGCATGGGATGGAAGTGAGAGGAGTGTATCATCTATTCTTGTATTGCTATCCTCATGCTTTAAAAGTGTGTTGTAGATCCAGCTCTTATCCTTTACCTCATCACTTGGATTTTCTTTTTCAAGAAGCAATAACTGCATTCTGTCTCTATCTGTGAGGCTTCTGTACTTCTCTGAGTATTCGGCTATATAGTAGTAGATGATGCAATAGTCTGGATTTTGTGAATCTAGATAGAGTGAGCTCAATATATCTGATAGAAGCCATCCCTTGAAGAAGCCCTTGTGTATATTTGAAAGCCCCAGATAGTGGCATATCCCCATTGATTGCCAGCCTCTTGAGTCAAAGCTTACTTTGAGAATGTTTGAATCTAGCTCTCTGAAGCTCATTCCTTTTACAAGATAGTTGTAGACTACTGCTGCTCTATTCTCTTCTGTATATGCATTGAATTCTCTTGCACGTGGCTTTTCGTCAAATTCAAGTGGTGGTAGCTTCTTATCCATAGAAGCAGCATACAATATTGCTATTGGGTTTGTCTTCTATAACTGATTGAAGTTAATCATTTAATCAAATAGAATAATTTAGTTAGTGGAGGTTAACTATGAAGAAGGCTATAATATTATTAGCTATTTTGATTTGCTCTTTATCTCTTTTTGCACAGGGAGCTAAGGAGAGTAGCGGTGTAAGCACATCACCATTTAAGGAGAATGTGGAGGTTCGTGTTGTAGCACTTAAGGGACCTACTGCTATGGGTATGGTAAAGATGATGGATGAGGGTAAATATACCTTCTCTCTTGAAGCTGCTCCTGATGCTGTTGTGCCTCAGCTTGTAAAGGGGGATGTCGATATAGCAGCTATACCTGCTAACCTTGCCTCTGTTGTCTATAACAATACTGGGAAGGTTGAGGTTCTTGGCATCAATACCTTGGGGGTTCTATATATTTGCGGCTTTGGCGATAGCGCTATTGATTCTCTTGATGATATCAAGGGAAAGACCATATATGCATCCGGTAAGGGCTCTACTCCTCAATATGCTTTAGAGACAGTTCTCAATTCTCTAGGCCTTGTTGATGGAAAGGATGTTTTTGTTGAGTGGAAGAGTGAGCATGCTGAGTGTGTTGCAGCCCTAGCAGCATCAAATGGATCATCCCTTGCAATGCTTCCTCAGCCCTTTGCTACTACTGCTATGATGCAGAATAAGGATATACATATTCTCTATGATCTCAATACAGCCTTTGCAGCTATTTCCGGAACTCCTCTTGTAACTGGTGTAGTCGTTGTAAGAAGGGACTTCCTTAATGAGCATGAGGATGCAGTAAAGACATTCTTAGCTGATTATAAGGCTAGTGTTGATTATGTTAACTCAAATACAGTTGAAGCTGCTGCTCTTATTGAGAAGTATGGTATTATAAAGCAAGCTGTTGCAGTTAAGGCACTTCCTTATTGCAATATAACCCTGATTACTGGTAATGATCTTGAGAAAACTTTATCAACCTACCTAGAGGCACTTTATGCACAGAATCCGAAGAGCATCGGCGGCAAGCTGCCAGGAGCCGACTTCTACTATCTATAAGCTGAGATCCATTGTTTTCTGGTGTTTTATTTGGTATATAGCTTCTCTTCTCATAAAGGAGGAGCTATTTTTGCCTTCTCCCTTTAAGACTCTTGCAGCCCTTAGTGAACTGGTAAGAGAGGCCACGTTCTGGAAGAGCATTCTATTTTCCATATCAAGGGTTGCGCTTGGTATAGTGCTTTCTGTGCTATTGGCCTTATTGCTTGCGGCCATCTCCTATAATTTCAGGCCTATTGAGTATCTTTTAGATCCTTTATTGAAGACAATCAAGGCAACTCCTGTTGCATCAATTGTCATTCTTGTTCTTCTATGGATAAAAAGCAGAAACCTGAGCGTAGTCATTTCGTTTTTGATGGTATTCCCTATTATCTACACATCCTTGTTAGAGGGTCTTAAGAATATTAGCTTTGATATCCTTGAGATGACTGAGGTTTATAAGATAAGGGGGCTAAAGCGAATAAGATATATCTATGCACCCTTAGTGATGCCATTCTTCAAGGCATCAGGCAAGACTGCCTTGGCTATGGGGTGGAAGAGTGCAGTAGCAGCAGAGGTAATTGGGCTTCCTCGCTATTCTATTGGCTCTGAGCTATATTCCTCAAAGATCTATTTTGATACTCCTCGTCTATTTGCCTGGACCTTGGTTATCATAGTGCTATCAATTCTCTTTGAGCGTTTCTTCCTATCGCTTCTTTCTTATTTTGAGAGGAGGGTAGTCAGATGATGAGAGTGATAATCAAAAGAAAGAGCTTTGGCTCCAAGGAGGTTCTTAGAGATATCTCTCTAGAGCTTCGGGATGGCAGTAGCTACATAATAGAAGGCCCATCTGGAATCGGTAAGACAACTCTTATGAGGATTCTCTCTGGCCTGGATGCTGACTTTGAGGGTTCTATAGAGAATCCATATAGGTCTCCTATAGTCCTATTTCAGGAAAACAGATTGATTGAGAATCTCTCTCTTATTTCAAATCTTAGAGCTGTAAGCGATGATACTGACCGTATTAGAGAGGTTCTTCATAATCTTGAATTAGAGGGGGAGGAGAGGAGTGCAATAGCTACTCTTTCTGGCGGCATGAAGCGTAGAGCAGCTATTGCGAGAGCGCTTATAAGAGATTATGATGCTCTTTTTCTCGATGAACCATTTACAGGACTCGATGAATCTCTTATAGATAGAGTTGCAGAGTATATAAAGAGAGAAGCTAAGGGACGGACTATAATCATAATAAGCCATGATGCTTTAGATAAGGCTAGATTCTCTGCGATTCCTATTGTATTGAAGAAGGAGTGATATATGGAAAGGCTTCCTAGATGGAATATGGACTCTATTTATAAGGGACCTGATAGTAAGGAATTCTTAGATGATATTGAGAAGAGCAAGAAGCTTTCTGAGGAGCTTATAGAGTGTGCAAAGCGTAGAGAGAGCATAGCCTCACTTATTGAGAGGGCTGATTATCTTAAGGCTCTTGCTGCGACATATTACTCTTATGCATCTGCGCTTCTTACTACTGATACTCAATCGCCTCAATTCATAAGGGCTGTATCCCTTGCAGAGGCTGGTGAGCTTGCCGTAAATGATGCACTATCGAAGCTTGTCTATTATCTTAAGGACAGAAGGGATGAATTTGATGCGCCAGAGCTTGAGCCATATAAGCTCTATTTGCATGAGGCTGCTGTTGGAGCCTCACATCAGATGTCTCTTCAGGAAGAGAGCCTTGCAAATGATATGATGAGAGTATCTGCATCAAGCTGGGAGCGCTTGCAGGCAGCTGTTACTTCATCTATTTCTGATGGCGATAAGACTCTTATAGAGTTGAGAGCATTAGCTACTGATCCTGATAGAAGTGTCAGAGAGGATTCATTCAATAGGGAGATAAAGGTGCTTAAGGAGCATGAGATTGCACTTGCTGCAGCATTAAATGGTGTTAAGGGCACTTGCCTTCTTCTAGAAGAAAGAAGAGGATGGAAGGATCCTATTGATAGATCCATCTTTAATTCCAGAATAACGCATAAGACTCTTGATGCGCTTATTTCTGCGCTTGAGAAGTCTCTTCCTATGTTCCGCTCCTATTTCAATACCAAGGCTAAGCTTTTAGGCCTTGATAAGATGGCTTTCTATGATTTATTTGCACCTGTTGGCTCTTCTGATAAAAGGTATTCCTTTGAGGATGCTAAGAGAATTGTAATTGATTCCTATAGCTCTTTTTCAAAGGAGATGGGCTTGTTTGTTGAGTCTGCATTTGAAAATGGATGGATAGATGCAGAGCCTCATAAGGGTAAGGTTGGTGGTGCATATGACACATCATTCCCTCTAAGAGGTGAGTCTAGAGTGCTTTGCAACTTCGACTACTCATACGATAGTGTATCAACATTAGCTCATGAACTAGGCCATGCTTATCATGATAGCGTAGTGAAGAATCTTCCTTTATCTAGGGCTGAGTATCCTATGACGCTTGCAGAGACGGCATCAATATTCGGAGAGCAGATAGTATTCCAGGAAGTATTGAAGCTTTCATCAAGGAAGGATGCACTTCCTTTGATTGAGAGCTTTGTCTCATCCGCTGCACAGGTCTGTGTAGATATTCTATCTCGCTATTACTTTGAGAAATCTGCTTTTGAAAAAAGACGTAATGGAGAGGTATCTGCAGATGAATACTCTGCCTTGATGCTAGACGCAGAGGAGAGAACCTATGGCGATGCGCTTTCTGTAAAGCATCAATATATGTGGGCTGTTAAGAGCCATTACTATAGCGCTGATTTCAGCTTCTATAACTATCCCTATGCATTTGGCCAATTGTTTGCACTTGCACTATTTTCGAAAAAGGATTCAGCTCCTGATTTTCCAAAGCTTTATAGAGAGATACTATCTATTACAGGCTCTGAGGATGCTGTGCATGTTGCAGCAGCTGCTGGCTTTGATATCGAGAATGAAGAATTCTGGCTTGATGGCATCTCTGTTATTGAGCACTATGCAAAGAGGCTAGAAGAGTGGCTTTAAGGGTTGAAAAGCTTGTAAACAATGCGCTTGGGCTTGCGCATATTGATTCTCGTGTGGTTCTAATCTCTGGTGTTCTTCCCAGTGAGATTGTTGAGGTAAAGAATGTAAGAGAGGAGAAGGGGACGCTTCTTGCAGATGCTGATTCTATTTTGGAGCGATCTCCTATCAGAACAGATCCTATCTGCCCATACTATGGAGTATGTGGTGGCTGTGACTTTCAGATAGTATCAGAAAAAGACAGTGCTAGGCTTAAGGAAGATATCGTAAAGGACAATATTCAAAGAATAGCAAAGCCTCAAGAGCTTCCTCTCTTTGATAGTCCTGTATATGGCTCTATCTCTGAGTATAGAGTCAGAGCCAGATTCCATGTTGATCTTAAGACTAAGAGGCAGGGCTTTCTTGCATCTCGTTCCAATTCAATAGTTGAGGTAAAGAGCTGTCCTCTATTGAAGAGGGATCTATCAGCTCTTCTTGATAGCAAGGACTCAGCTCTTTTCAAGGCCGCACGCTCTGCAATGTTTGAAAATAGAATGAGCAGGACAGGCTTTGCAGAGGTCCCTGCATTCGCAGGAGACAATGAGATAACACTCTCAGATAAGGCAGTGCCAATTACTGTTGGGGATATCAGATACTTTGTATCATCAAGGGTTTTCTTCCAGTCTAATCCTATGCTTCTTAAAGAGCTTCTCTCCTATGTTAAAGAGAATGCTATAGGCGATGAGATTATGGATCTCTATAGCGGGGTTGGTACTTTTTCAGCTGCATTTGAAAATAGCGGCAAAAGGGTATGGGCTGTTGAAAGAGATAGAAATTGTCTCCTTCTCTCTAAACGCAATGCGCCTTCTGCAACTTCATTTACATCAGATGTTGCTCTTTGGGGAAAACGCATGGGACGTCATGTAGCTACTGTTATTGTGGACCCTCCTCGTACTGGCCTTGGTGATGGTGTTGCTAAGATGATCTCTTCATGGAACGCTGAGCGTATAATCTATGTAAGCTGCAATAGCGTAACGCTTGCAAGGGACTTATCGTTATTTGAAGGCTATAGAGTAGACAAGGTTAAGGTCTTTGACTTCTATCCTGGAACTAGCCACATCGAGACAGTAGTGTTAATGTCGAGGGTATGAACACACATCAAAATATCATTTTAACGCACAACAACTTATTAATAGGCTATCGTTTGAAAGTGTAGGGTAAGGTTAACCAGCCTTCAATTTCCGTCAGTTCATGGGAACATATCGAAACACAAAACGTTTAAATGTGCACACCCCTTTACACGATAGGGGTTCATTTTTGCATGGGTGCACACACCCCCTTTGAAAGCTGAATAAATATGCATTTGAAGTGAATATTTGGTAGATGAGCAATTCTGTCATGTGTCGTTTTCTATTCCAAAATCATCCATCAACTGTTCGAGGTCTACGGTCTTACGA
>CAVHSB010000110.1:0-6436 GCA_963638635.1 Flexilinea sp. | reverse complement strand
AAGCAGAAGTGGTCTAGATCTTTCTAGTTCTGCTTCTGGCTATTATGGCATAGTGCCTTGAGTGAGTCCTCAATAGCTCTGTTGTAGGTGCCTTGTGGGAAGATCCCTTTTCTGTCTCTTTGTCCGCCTTTTAGGCCTGTGAGTAGCTCTAAGCCTTCGTGTATATCGCTTATAGCATAGATGTGGAATAAGCCCTGCTCTATAGCCTCTTCGACATTGTATGGAAGTATTAGCGAGGATAGGTTCTGCTGAGGTATTATCACACCTTGAGTTCCTGTGAGACCTAGTCTTGAGCAGGCGTTGAAGAAGCCCTGTATCTTCTCATTTATTCCTCCAACTGGCTGAAGCTCTCCCATTTGGTTTACAGATCCAGTTACAGCAATATCTTGTCTAAGTGGCAGATTGCCAATAGCAGATAACAAGGCATACAGCTCTGCAGAGGATGCGCTATCTCCATCAACCTCTCCATAGCTTTGCTCAAAGCATATTCCAGCATAGAGTGAGAGTGGGAATGTCCTAGCATATTGTCCCCTTAAATAGCCCTCAAGTATCATGACGCCTTTATCATGGATTCCACCAGATAGGCCTGCCTCATGCTCAATATTTACTATCCCCTCAGTTCCTGGTGCAACAGCAACAGATATTACAGTAGGTGTTCCAAATGATGTAAGACCTCTATCCATTACAGCAAGACCATTTACGACTCCGACTCTCTTGCCCTTGAGATTCATGACCATCACGCCATTCTCAATTTCATCGTTGATATGATCCTCAGCCATAGAGCCAAACCAATCTCTCTTCTCTAGTGCATTTCTGATTGAGGTGGAGGTTAGTACCTCTTCATTGTTTGACAAGGCAAGAACTGCAGCCTCTTCAATCAGGTCTGAGAGTATTCTCAGCTCTGTTGTGAGCTTCTTTCTATCCTCTGCCACAAAGGAGGAGAATCTTAATACCTCCTTATAGGCTGAATCATCTATTCTTATAGGAAGCTCCTTGCTTGCTTCCTTTAAATATGAGACTGTGCCAAGGATGTTCTCTTTTGTAGCATCCATAGAGTAGTCGAACTCTGGAGATATCTTAAAAAAACGTAAAAATTCCTTATCCTCATCACTTAGATGATCGTATAGATCCTCATTTCCAATCAATATGACTTTGGTAAGCATTGGAATAGGAGATGGCCTTAAGGATGATAGCATCTCTCCCTTTACAGCTGTGCTTGTAAGAGCTCTATGCGTCATCTCCAGGTATCTTTTGAGTTTTGAGAACAGCTCTTCATTTGACGCTATCTCTTCTGCATTAAGTACTAAAAAGCCTCCCGCTGCTTCTTGGTAGGAGCCTATATGGATTCCCATATGGTTTACTTTTTTATCATCAATGAAGCCGAATAGAGACTCCTTTGATGGATGAGTCTCAATAACAAGAGGTCTTCTTGTTGCATTTGCTCTATCGAGTACTATGTTGATATCATAGGCAATTGGATCAGATGAGGAATCGATATGCCTTAAGAAGTTTCTTATAGCCTCATCATTCCATTTTGCTTCCATATCGCTTTTGCTTATTGCTTTATCTCTTAGAAGATGAAGATCCTTCTGGAATTCACGTGCCATGCCCTTTTGAAACTTGATGCATGTTGGACAATCAGGATGAGCCTGTGAATAGACATAAGCTGCATCAAACAGAGACTCTGTATCATTCTCGATACGCTTAATCTCGTTTTTTACTGCTGTTAAGCGTCCTGAGCCTTCTTCTCCTGATAGAAAAATGTTATAGCCACTTCTATTGACAGAAAGACCTAGCCTCAATAAGCCTAGCGCACGCTCTTGTCCTATTATCTCAGTGCCTTCCTTGACGTCCTTCATATCTATATCCTGATAGCTTAAATGTATATCGCTGCATTTGATTTCTTTGAGCATGAGACAATATTAGAACTGTGGAATAATTCCTGTCAATGAATTACACTTCATCTCATGACAGTAAAAGAATATGCCTCATATTTATCTGATACCCTGGATATATCATCCTTTGATGATTTCTCTTTAAACGGGATTCAGATTGAAGGTGAAGACAGAGAGCTTAAAAGGGCTGCTTTTGCAGTCGATGCCAATCTTGATACCATTAAAGAAGCTTCGGAGAATAATGCAGATATCGTAGTTGTGCATCATGGGCTATTCTGGATGGAGCCTATAGCTATAACAGGTGTGCACTACAATAGAGTAAAAACAGCATTAGATAATAATCTATTCCTATTTGCAGCTCATCTTCCTCTTGATGCCCATTCGCTATATGGCAACAATGCACAAATGGCGATAAGGCTTGGAATGAGAGAGTGGGATCCCTTTGGAATGTGCAAGGGTAAGTTCATAGGAGTTAAAGGAAAGCTACCATTTCCAATGACAATAGAGGAGGTCTCTCTATTGCTGAATTTCCCACTAGGCAAGTCCTTTGTGCTAAAGGGTAATAAGGAAAGATGTGAGAGTGTTGGGATAATCTCTGGCGGAGGCAGCGAGGATGTCGTTGATGCAATCAGGGATAATCTCGATTTATACATAACTGGAGAGTTCCTGCATTCAGATTACTCATTTGCTAAGGAGTCTGGAATATCAGTATTGGCAGGTGGCCACTATAGAAGTGAGGTCTTTGGTGTTAAGGCTCTTAAGAAGCTTACAGAAGAAAAATTCAATATAGATACAATCTTTATTGATGCGGAGAGTGGACTTTGAGAAAACGTTATCTTCCATATCTATTATCTATAGTGATTATTGCACTTGATCAGATTTCAAAGGAGCTTATAGTCCGTCTTATTCCAGAGAATACTATAGGGCTTAGGTGTCTAAATGATTATTTATGGATAGTGCATGTAAGAAATGATGCAGTGGCATTCTCACTTGGCTATGGCTTTCCTCTTGCTTTGAAGTATTGTCTCTTTATATTGGTTCCTGTCCTTATAATGGTATTCATTGCATATGCAGTCAGCGCCAAGAGATTCGATAATGAGATGACAGGCTTAGAGCGCTGGTGCCTTGCTGGAATACTTGGCGGAGGTGTTGGAAATCTTATAGATAGAATCTTCAGACACCTGAGAGTAGTTGATTGGATCAGTACTGCAACCTATGGCTTTATGGGAATGGACAGATGGCCTACATACAATTTAGCTGATGCTTCTGTCGTAGTTTCTGTTATATTATTGATATTGGCTTTGATAGCCTCTGAAAGGAAAAAGAAAAATGAATAAAAAAGGTTATACACTCGTTTTTATGCTATTGGCAACATTGTTGAATCTTCTGCTGCTTACAGTATTCTTCATTGCTGGATTCGTGCTTTTAGGTCTATATATGAGTAGTCATCCAGATTCATCTCTTTCTGGTATTTTGACACTAGTAGTATTTGTAGTATCTATTGGTGCTACTTTTTTGATTTATAATGCATTTGTTAAGTTCGCTGTCAAGAAATGGGACTTAGAGAATAAGATTTATCCTTTCTTTGCACCTAAGAACAGACGAAAGAACAACGGAGATTAAGTTGCGCTATCAAGCACTCTCTAAGATTCTTGAAGGCTATTGGTACTCCTTCAACGATGAGCCTGTATGCTATTCAGGGAAGGTAATATTCCCTCGCCTTTCAAGTCCATCCTTTCTTCTTCCAGAAGAATCTCCAGATGGACTATGGCATTTGTTTGCTGACTCTGCGCTAGGCCTAGAGCATTATAGCTCTACATCTGGCCTGGAGTGGGAGAAGGCCCATTTGGTTTTCTCAGATTCAAGATTCTCTTTCATCTATAAAGAGGGCAGTACCTATTACTTGCTTTATGAGACACATAAAAAGAATAAAGAGTTCAAGAAGGATAGCTCACGAATAATGATTACCTCTTCAACTGATCTTTCTCTTTGGTCTGAGCCTAAGATGATTTTAGATGGAAGTACAATAAAGAGGGCTAGCTATAAAGGAGGCAAGGAGAGGCTTTTCTATCCCAATCTTATTCAATGGGATGGAAAGTACAGGCTCTATTTTGGAGCTGGAGATGTCATCCTATATGACTCAAAGGAACATGCTGCAGCTTCCTTTATGATGGCTGAGGCTGAATATATAGATGGTCCGTATAAGGTAGATGCAATTCCGATATGGGAGACCGATGGAGGAAGCAAGTTCAGAAATCTTGCAGCGGGTGCAGTTAGAATAGTACCATGCGCAGATGGTCTTGCTGCTATCTCTGTTCCTTATTATTACTCAGAAGAGGAGAACAGAAGCAAATCTCTTATGCTTCTTTCATCTAGCTTAGATGGAATAGCATTCAAGGATGAAAAGGTCATAGAGAAAACTCCAGATGAAGGCTGGGCATCAGGCTACATTACAGGTGCCGATATGCACTACAAGGAGAGTGATGATGCTTGGTATTGCTATTTCTCTGCAATGAAGAGAAATACCTTTCATGGCATACCTTATACAAAAGAGTCTATAGGACTTATTATAGGAAAAGACAGATGATTGATTTGCATTCAGATACTATATACGCACTATGGAAGCAGAATAAAGCTGGAGAGTCTCTGTTAAACAACTCTCTTATGATTACTAAGAATAAGCTCTTAAAGGGTGGTATTACTGGTCAATGCTTTGCGCTCTTTACTCCTTTGAAAGAGGGAAATCCCTGGACTGTTGTAAATGAGCTTCATGACAGATTCTCCTTAGAGATGAAGAGGGCTGAGATAGAGCAATATAGAGCTGGTAATGATCTAAGAGAAGGACTTCATGCAATACTCACTACAGAAGAGGGTGGTGCTATAGAGGGGAAGCTTGAGAGATTAGAGACTCTGAAGGAGTGGGGTGTCAAGATATTCGGTTTTACCTGGAACTATGAAAATGAGCTTGCATATCCAAATAGCAAGGATCCAGACATTATGTCCAAGCCACTTAAGGAGAAGGGCTATGAAGCACTAGCTGAGTGTGAGAGGCTTGGTATGCTTGTTGATGTTTCTCACTTAAATGATGGTGGTTTCTATTCAATAGCTGAAAAGGCTACGAAGCCCTTTGTTGCAACTCATTCTGATGCTAGAGCTGTAACGGATGTAAGCAGAAATCTAAAGGATGACCAGATCAAGATTCTTGCAGATAAAGGCGGAGTAATGGGTCTCAATCTGTGCTGGGCATTCTTAGCTCAGCCAGATACTCCAGATAGAACTAGCCGCTTTGTAGATATGGTAAAGCATGTCAAGCATATATACGAGGTTGGTGGAGAGGATGTATTGGCATTTGGCTCTGACTTTGATGGAATAGGTGGAAATCTGGAGCTTGATGGGCCAGATAAGATCTATATTCTGAAGGATATGCTCTTAAAGAGCGGAATAAGTGCAAGAGTTATAGATAAGATGTTCCTTTATAACGCTATTAGAGTAATATCCGCATAAATAGGTTAGGCTACGAAATAATGTAGCCTATACGCTATGCTAGAGTGCTTATATAGCTTGGCTTGAAGCCAGTGACCTTGGATATAACCTCTATGGGCGTGCCAGCTTTAAGAAACTCTCTAGCCATTGCTATACGTTCTTCTATGTGTCCTTCCTTTTTGCCTTTAGCTTCACCCTCTTGGTACGCATCATATTTGATGCCATTCAAATAGTTATCTTCATTGAAAATCTTATGCATCAATGTCATTACCTCCTCAAGTCTCTCTGTTAGGAATTCTGCAAGCGTTCCTTTTCTTATACATCTTTCAACGAGCGCTAATGTATCGTCATTGGTTATATTGCCGATTCCCTTCTCATCAATAATATTATGGACTTCTTTCGTAAAGTCAATGTACTGGTCAACTATGTCGCCTTTACAGGAGCCCTTGTTGATTACTATTACTCTAAGATCCAATTTCCTCTTTTTAGGAAAGAACTCATCAGCAAGGCTGTATTCTCCTTTTAGCTCCTTATTTGGTCCTGTATATATGACATAGAATACTGGCTCAGGAATGATAGCCTTCTTGCTGCGAAATAAATCCTTCTTCTCTTTATGTGAAATACGTTCAAGTATCTCGGTAGAGTAGAAGAGCATTCTCAGAAGTATATTCAGAGACCATGTATCCTGGGCTTCTGTTAGAATAAGAAATTCATCATCTTTTCTGATAGCGATGTCATTATGCTTTCCGTTCACAAGAAAGTTCTTGAGTGTTGAATCTTCTATCTCCTCCTCTGTTGCATCCTCTTCTCTCAAGAGCACCTTATAGAGCTCTAGCCTATACTTTGGCATAGAGAATAGCATTCGAAACACACTATCCTTGATATTGTATTTCATATAATTCTCTAATAGGAATCCAGCGCCATAGCCTTCCTCTCGTTTATATTTCATACACTTCTCCTGTTAAGAGACTTATATTTTTATATATGTAAGAAATCTGTTTTTTGCTACTTTTCTTTATTTTTGTTGATTGGCGTACACCTTGCTTTCGGAGTATCTT
>CAVHSB010000109.1:0-6563 GCA_963638635.1 Flexilinea sp. | reverse complement strand
GCTAATCAAGGAGTATAAGATACCAAGTGCTGTTGTTCTTGAGGACGAGTCTGGCATTATTGCTCTCTTTGGAAGATGCTATGGCGCTAAGGATAGGCTTTCAAAGAGATTTCTCAATGAAGGTGGATCTCCGATAGCTTTGATATTTGAGAAATAGCCATCAAAAAGAGCTTTTACCATACTTTTGCTCTACTTGTTGGTTTTTATTTTTGTAGCTATGATTATAAAGAATAATTCAATATAAAAAGGAATCCTTAATGGACGATAACGAAGATAAGAAAGAAGAGAAAATCATCGAGGCTGAAGCTGTCGATGATAGCAGCAAAGCTCCAGAGACTAAGGATGAAAAACCAGAGCAAGAAGAAGTAAAGAACTCTGAAGATAAGAAACCAGAGGAAGATAAAAAGAAGAATATGTACGATGAGTACAGATATTGGGGGACAAATCCCAATAACAATAGAGGCGGCTTCAAGGGCGGAAAGCGCAATAGACTGGCCTTTATTGCTATGCTTATTCTTCTCTTCTCATTCTTTGCTATATTCTTCTCAAATAACAACACAAAGAGCATAGAATCAAGCTATTCAGATTTTATCTCCTACGTTGATGATAACAAAGTAAAGACAGTAAATATTGTTGGCTCAAGCACTGTCAAATACACTCTCTCTGATGGCGTTGAGAGAAATACCAAAATACCTTATTCCGATCCTAAGCTTATGGAGAAGCTTTTGGCAAGCGATGCTATAGTGAAGGGATCTGTTGAAGCTACTCCGATTTGGTATTTAGTTATTCAGCTGCTGCCATGGCTTGTATTCTGCATAATCATGTACTTCATGCTCAGATCATCTGGTGCCTTTGGCGGTGGTAAGATGATGGGAGGTCTTGGCAAATCTCTTGCTAAGGAGTACTCAAAGAAGGATAACAAGGTCACATTTGCAGATGTTGCTGGCCAGAAAGAGGCTAAATATGAGCTTCAGGAGGTCGTAGACTTCTTAAAGAATCCAAAGAAGTTCGCAGAAATAGGCGCTAAGATACCTAAGGGAGTTTTATTGGTAGGCCCTCCTGGGACAGGTAAGACTCTTCTTGCTAGAGCTGTAGCAGGAGAGGCTGGTGTAA
Source organism: Flexilinea sp. (assembly GCA_963638635.1). Taxonomy (GTDB): domain Bacteria; phylum Spirochaetota; class Spirochaetia; order Sphaerochaetales; family Sphaerochaetaceae; genus Ornithospirochaeta. The sequence continues at coordinate 5,450 of CAVHSB010000109.1, read as the reverse complement.
CCTTCCTTCATACATCTGGCTCAGATTTTGTAGAGATGTTTGTAGGAATGGGTGCTGCTCGTGTAAGAGATCTATTTGATCAGGCTAGAAAGAGTGCTCCCTGCATCATCTTCATCGATGAGCTTGATGCTGTAGGCAGAGCTAGAGGCTCAGGACTTGGAGGCGGGCATGACGAGAGGGAGCAGACACTCAACCAAATGCTTGTTGAGATGGATGGCTTCTCACCTGAGCCGGGAGTAATCGTTATTGCAGCTACTAACCGTCCTGATGTTTTGGATCCTGCACTTTTAAGGCCAGGCCGCTTTGACAGACAGGTAACTGTTGCGCTTCCTGATGTACAGGAAAGACTCGATATTCTCAGAATACACACTAAGAGAGTTCATATTACAAGCGATGTAGAGCTAGATAGAATTGCTAGGGCAACTCCTGGAACTAGCGGTGCAGATCTTGCTAACCTCGTTAATGAGGCTGCTCTCTTTGCTGCTAGGAAGGACAGGAAGGAAGTCACAATGGATGACTTTGAAGAGGCAAGAGATAAGATTCTTCTAGGCGTTGCCAGAGCTAGTGTATTCATGACAGAGGAAGAGAAGAGAGCCACTGCATATCATGAGGCTGGACATACTATACTTCACTACTATTTGAAGCATGTGGATCCGCTTCATAAGGTAACTATCATTCCACATGGCAGAGCTCTTGGTCTTACTATGAGTCTTCCAGAGAAAGAGAACTATACTCTAACTAGGTCTTATCTAGAGGATAGAATCAAGGTTTGCATGGGTGGTTATGTTGCTGAGGATGTTGTATATGGTGAGACTACGACAGGCACAAGCAATGATATTAAGCAGGCTACTGACCTTGCAAGGAGAATGGTAACAGAGTTCGGTATGTCCTCACTTGGCTTCATTTCTCTTGCAAATGATGATGAGCCGCTCTTTCTTGGCCGAGAGATTGCACAGCATAAGGACTATAGCGAGGAGACTGCTAAGACTATCGACTCTGAGATACATAAGATACTAGACGAGTGCATGAATGACACAAGGAATATTATAACAACTCATCGTGATCAGCTTGATGCACTTACAGAAGCATTGGTTGCTAAAGAGACCTTATCTGATGCTGAAATCAGAGATCTCTTTGGCCTTCCAGCTGCTAAGCATGTTACGGATCTGAAATAGTATGGATATTAAGCATAAAAGAAACTTCTGCATCATTGCACATATTGACCATGGTAAATCTACCTTGGCAGATAGATTCATAGAGAAGGCGAAGCTTGTTACCTCACGTGGGCCCCAGCAGAGCCAGATACTCGATAACATGGATATAGAAAGAGAGCGTGGCATCACTATAAAGAGTCAGGCTGTAACTATTCCATACAAGGCTAAGAATGGTGAGGAATATGAGCTCAATCTTGTAGATACTCCGGGGCATGTAGACTTTACATATGAAGTATCTAGAGCTATTTCATCCTGCGAGGGAGCTCTTTTGTTGATTGATGCTTCCCAGGGAGTTGAGGCACAGACTCTTGCTAATCTATATCTTGCAATGGAACATAACCTTGAGATCATTCCAGTAATCAACAAGATAGATCTTCCAAGTGCAGATATCCCATCATGCCTTAAGCAGATTGATCATGATCTTGGTCTTGATCCTGATATGACACAGCTTGTCAGTGCTAAAACAGGTGAAGGTGTTGATGACCTATTTGAGGCTATAGTCAACTATATACCAGCTCCAGATGAATCAGCTTCAGAGCCGCTTCAGGCATTGATCTTCGACTCACACTATGACCCATATAGAGGCGTTATAGTACATGCAAGAATATTCTCTGGTACTGTAAATAAGGGTGACACAATTGTATTCATGCACTCTAATGCTGAATATCAGATAGAGGATCTTGGAATATTCCAGCTTACACTCGTATCTAAAGCATCGCTGTCAGCAGGAGATGTTGGATACTTCATTGCTGGAATTAAGAATATCAGTGATATAAGGGTCGGTGACACTGTAACAAGCAAGGAGAGACCTGCTAAGGAGCCTCTTCCAGGCTTTAAGGAAGTAAAGCCAGTAGTATTCTCATCTATCTACCCAGTTGATTCAAATGACTATGAGGAGCTCCAAGAGGCTATAGAGCGCTTGAAGCTTAATGATGCATCCTTGATATATGAGAAGGATAACTCTGCAGCCCTTGGCTTTGGCTTCAGATGCGGCTTTTTAGGAATGCTTCACTTAGAGGTAATACAGGAAAGAATTGAGAGAGAGTTTGACCTGTCAATTGTTTTCACATCTCCATCTGTAAGATATATCGTGCATATGAAGAATGGCGAAACACTCTATATAGATAATCCTCTTGAGTATCCTGATCCAATGAGAATCGAGAGTACTGAGGAGCCATATATAAGCGCTTCGATTATTACACCAACTCAATTTGTTGGGCCAATCATTACTCTATGCTTGGAGAAGAGAGGCGTACAGAGCGCTATGAACTATCTTGATGAGAAGAGAGTAGAGCTTATATATGAGATGCCTCTTGCAGAGGTGCTCTTTGACTTTTATGACAGATTGAAGTCTATATCGCGTGGCTATGCATCCTTTGACTATAATGTCATTGGCTATAAGACAACAGAGCTAGTAAGGATGGATATCCTCGTTAATGGGGATCCTGTGGATGCTCTTTCTCAGCTTGTATTCAAGGGCAATGCACAAAGCAGAGGAAGACAGGTCGTTGAGCGTCTTAAGGGCGAGATACCTCGTCAGCAATTCAAGATTGCTATCCAGGCAGCTATTGGCGGCAATATAATATCTAGAGAGACTATATCTGCATTCAGAAAGGATGTTACTGCTAAGTGCTATGGCGGCGATATTTCAAGAAAGAGGAAGCTTCTTGAAAAGCAGAAGGAAGGTAAGAAGAGAATGAAGATGGTTGGAAATGTTGAGATTCCACAATCTGCATTCCTTGCAGTTCTCAAAACAGACGAGGACGGGCAATAGGAGGAGTTATGGCAAGGCTTATCGGCATTTCAGGTGGATCTGGCTCTGGTAAGAGCACTGTTGTAAAGCGTATTAAGGAGCGTCATCCTAATTCTGTTCTTATTGAGCAGGATAACTACTATAAGAGTGCTCCCTATATTAACAACAATAATATAACTGCTTATAACTTCGATCATCCAGATGCTTTTGATATGGACTTAATGCTCTCTAATCTTGATGATCTCAAGAATGGTAGAGAGTGCCAAATGCCTCAATATGACTTTGTTCATCATAGAAGAAAGGATGAGTTTATTACTGTAAAGCCAGAGAAAATCATCATAGTCGATGGGCTTATGATTTTCTATGATGAGAGAATCAGAGATCTATTGGATCTAAAGCTCTATGTAGATACTCCTGCAGATATAAGATTCATACGACGACTTGAAAGAGATATCAAGGAGAGAGGCAGAACAGCAGCCTCTGTCATTGAGCAATATACTAAGGTTGTTAGACCTGGCCACTATAACTTCATAGAGCCATGCAAGAAGTATGCGGATCTTATCATTCCAGAGGGAGGGTACAATGAGAAGGCAATGAAGGTGCTTTTCTCCTTTGTAAATGAAATCTGCGGTGAGGATGATTAATTAGGTTTTGTCTCCTTATCGAAGTTCTTAGGCTTTTTTCTTATCGTAAACTCTCTTCTTACTCCAAGAAAGGACCATACATCTGGTACAGGATCTGGACCTCCAAAGTATTTTGATCTGCATCTCATAAGTCTTGCAATACCGCTTATTGAGCCCTTTACTATGCCAAACCTCATTATGCTCTCTTCAAAGTATTTAGAGCATGTTGGATTGTATCTGCAGGATGGGGGAGTAAAGGGTGATATGCAATATCTATAGAAATATACAGGAATGAGATATATGTGTCTGAGAAGCTTCATCTTAAGTAAGTATAATAAGACATGCCAAGTGATGTAAATGCTTTGATTCAAAGAGAAAATGCTTCTGTAAAAGCAAGTATATAGACTGTATTAACTCGATACTAGAATAAGGATAATATCGATATGCAAATATTCAGCTGGCTCTTATTTCAATGAGCTTATATCGGGGATATATACCATATCTGAAGGAATTTTATCTCTCTCAATAAACATCGTCATATATATAGGATAATAGGTAATATTATTATCGAGAGTAATATTAGCATTAGAAAGGACAATACCCTTTTTGAGGTTATACTTAGGATTAGATAGAATTCTATCTAGTGCATGGTGCTTTGTATAATCATCTCCTGACTTAACCTCTAGAGGAATAACTGATTCATTATTGCTAATTAGAAAATCGACCTCACCCTGTTTACGGCTGTTAAAATAGTAGAGTCTTTCAAAGCCATGCGCTTTCAGCTCCTGTGCTACGAAGTTCTCATAGACAGCTCCATAGTTAATATTTAGCTCTCCACTAAGTAGTCTAAGCTGTATTGAATCGGCATACATTGAGCAAAGAAGCCCAACATCGGATAGGAAAAGCTTAAATAGAGTTGATTTTTCGCTCAATCTTAAAGGTAGAAGCGGTTCCTCTGCATTGTATACTGGAATTGCAACACCTGCGGCATGCAACCATTCAAAGGTATTTTCATATCTATCAAGCTTTGCTTCTTTATCAATATGGGCCAAAACAAAACGTTTGTTTATGTTATTTAATTCTCCGGGCAGAGCATCAAAGACTTTTGTTATTCTGAGCTTTTTGTCTATGTGCTCATATTTTACTATATCCTCTTTGTAGCGTTTTATGATGTTATCTTGTTCTCTGACTGCATCTGCTATGTTTCCATTCTCTAGATACTTTACGACAACACCAGGCATGCCTCCAATTACAAGATATAGTCTGAAGAGTCTAAGCATAGCCTCATGTATGAATTCATCAACTCTTTTTTTATTCTCGAATGAATCTTTCAATGATGAGATGATATTTTCTTGCACACCGTTTGCTATGGCAAATTCCTCAAAATCAAGAGGAAACATCTCGATTGAATCCATGTAACCTACAGGCATTGATTTTACATTATAAAGTTCTACTCCAAGAAGTGAGCCACTTAATATATATTTATAGCTACCCTCCTGTACAAGATATTTCACAGCTGTAATAGCTTCCTTGCATTCCTGTACCTCGTCGAAGAAGAAAAGAGTTTCTCCCTTTTTAAGTTTGATGTTAGAAAGAAGAGAAAGACGGGAAATAATATCGTTCGTATCAGAGGCGGTTGTGAATATGCTTTTGCTTAGACTATCAGAGAGAAAATCTATTTTAATAAAATTCTTGAAATATTCACGTCCGAGCTTTTCTATTAAAAAGCTCTTTCCTGCTTGTCTTACTCCTTCAACTAAAAGGCTTTTCTTGTCTTTTGTTTCAAGGAATCGTCTGATTTCTTTTTCTGCTTTTCTCTTTAATACAATAGGGCTACTAACTTCTTTCATGGTCTGATTT
>CAVHSB010000108.1:0-6705 GCA_963638635.1 Flexilinea sp. | reverse complement strand
TAATAGAACCATCCAATAACTTCATTTTATAAACCAGAAACCTAGGCTAATTACAGAAATATATGACACTCACTTGCATGTTTTTTGATTCAGAATTTAAATCATTTATTTTTGGGGCAAAACCCTCAAATAAATGCGCCAAATGCAGGTTTTGACATTTTATTACTATTTATAGTAACAGATTCATCTGAGCTATATATTAGAATGTATACTATTTTATAGGATACATTTTAGACCATAAAACCCTATATTGTTTATTTGCTTTTTATCTAAATAATTAAGCATAAAATGCTGTTTTTAGTATATATTAGTAAAATTGTATATCTTTTTAGCTAGCACGATATTTTCCAAATTTAAATTATCTATCTAGATTGAATAGATTCGCATATAAGACTTCGAAAGTACTCTGATGTATACTATCTAGAAATTAATCAGATTAATAAAAGTCAAAAGAAAATCCCCCAGCTTAAAAAACTAGGGGAGGTTGGAGTTAATTCCTATTAGTTATTGCTATCTTCTGGTGCTGTAGCTTCAGCCGTTGGAGCTTCTACACTCTCAGCAGTCGCTTCAGAAACTTCAGTCTCTTCTACTTCTTCCTGATAGTTTGTAATAGTCATAGCATTAATCCTATCATCCTTCTTCTTGAATCTAGCAACTATAACACCCTTAGCAGCTTTACCAAGCAGATTGATATCCTTCACATGGACTCTTAGGTTCTGTCCCTTCAGCGTAATGAAGATTACATCATTGTCATCATTTACTGAAAGAGCATTAACAAGACCATCATTATCTGTAAGAGTATAAATATTCTGACCCATTGTACCTCTGCCATGTGGCATAAAGTCTGAGAATCTTACTTTCTTACCAAGACCATGCTCTGTAATCATTAGGATGCTGTTAGATTCATCAACCTTTACAAGTCCTATAACCTCATCTGCTCCAAGAAGCTTCATACCTCTTACACCATGAGTAGCTCTACCCATAGTCCTGATTTCAGAAACTGGAGTTCTTAAGCCCTTACCATTTCTTGTAACGATCATTACATCATCATTTTCATGAACGAATGCAGTCTGAACTAAGAAATCACCCTCATCAAGGATAATAGCCTTAACACCACGTGTCTTAGCATTTACGAAGTCCATGAGCTTAACTCGCTTTGTAACACCGTACTTAGTAACCATCAATAGGTATTCATCTTCCTTAAACTCTGGGAAGGATATAATAGAGGTTACCTTCTCATCCTTCTCTATCTGTAAGAAGTTCTTAAGGTTAGCACCCTTAGTAGTCTTAGCACCCTCTGGAATTTCAAAGGCTTTAGTATAATAAGCTTTACCAAGGTTTGTAACAAAGAAGATAATATCATGTGATGAGCATGTAAAGAGATGATCAACGAAGTCACCGTCAACAAGCTTAGCACCAATAGTTCCCTTACCACCTCTATTCTGAGCCTTATACTCCTCAGTTGAGAGTCTCTTAGCAAAGCCCTTATTTGAAATGCTTACAACTACATCCTCTTTCTTGATGAAATCCTCAGGACTTGCATCATCAAGCTCACGTTCAATAATCTCAGTCCTTCTCTCATCTCCGTAGATATCGCCAATCTTTCTGATTTCAGTCTTAACAACCTCAAGAACATGGCTTCTATCTTCAAGAATATACTTATATTCAGCGATTCTCTTCTCTATTTCAGCAAGCTCATTGAGAATTTTATCTGTTTCTAGATGAGATAGCCTACCAAGCTTCATATCAATGATAGCATCAGCCTGAATCTTAGTAAGATTAAAGCTCTTCTGAAGCTCAACGGAAGCAATATTGTTGTCTTCGCTTTCCTTGATTATCCTGATTACTTCATCGATATTCTCAAGACCAATCTTAAGGCCAAGAAGTATATGAGCTCTTTCTTCAGCCTTCTTAAGATCATATCTAGTTCTTCTTTCAATGACATTCTCTCTATGATTGATATATACCTCAAGCATATCCTTTAGATTGAATAGCTTAGGAGCACCATTTAAGAGAGCTAGATTATATACATTGAAGTTGGATTGTAGAGCTGTTCTGTTAAATAGCATATTGAGAACAATATTTGGAACTGCACCCTGCTTTAGATATACAGCTACTCTCAAGCCTTTTCTTCCAGAAAGATCCTTAATCTGCGCAATACCAGGTATTACACCATCCTTTCTCAGATCATCAATCTTCTTAACAAGCTCTGCCTTATTTACCTGGTAAGGAAGCTCTGTGAAATATATTGCATCATGAGTCTTATTCATCTCATCCTTTGAGTGTGGATCTGCATCCACAATCTCATAGCGAGAACGAATAACAATCTTACCTTTACCTGTAGTAAAAGCATCCATAATGCCTTTCTTGCCGCATATAATGCCAGCAGAAGGGAAGTCTGGACCTTTTACGATATCCATAAGCTCAGCAATAGTGATCTCTGGATTATCAATAACAGCACAAGTAGCTTCAACAACCTCAGATAGGTTATGCGGAGCCATATTAGTAGCCATACCAACAGCAATACCAGATGATCCATTGCAGATCATGAATGGGAAAGCAGCTGGAAGCACCTCTGGTTCTTTAAGAGACTCATCATAGTTAGACATGAAGTCGACAGTATCCTTACCGATATCTGCCATCATCTCTTCACCGATTTTAGCCATTCTAGCTTCGGTGTATCTCATAGCAGCTGGTGGATCACCATCTATAGAACCAAAGTTGCCTTGTGGGAATACTACAGGATATCTTAAAGAGAAATCCTGGGCGAGTCGTACAAGAGCATCATATACAGAAGCATCACCATGTGGATGGTATTTACCTAATACATCACCGACAATACGAGCACACTTCTTGTTAGCTGTATTGTATCTGATACCCATATCCCACATGCTGAATAGAATTCTTCTATGAACAGGCTTGAGACCATCTCTAGCATCAGGAAGAGCACGAGAGATGATAACTGACATAGCGTAATCTATGTAGCTCTTCTTCATCTGATCTGCAAGATCATACTTTATAATTGTACCAGGATGAGTTACTGGAACAGCTTCATTCTGGTTTTCATTGAAATTATCGTCGTCCATATTAACTCCTAGATATCAAGATTGCTTACATATGTAGCATTCTGTTCAATAAACGCACGTCTTGGCTCTACCTCTTCACCCATAAGCATTGAGAAAACTCTATCTGCTTCCTCTGCATCTCTTAGGTGAACCTGACCAAGCATTCTAGTCTTTGGATTCATTGTTGTTTCCCAAAGCTGCTCAGGGTTCATTTCTCCAAGACCTTTGTAGCGCTGAACTTCAACCTTAGCTGGATCCTTAGTAAGCTCTACAGCCTCTTGGAATCTTTCAGCTCTCTCATCCTCTGTATAAGCATAGATAGGCTCTGAGATTCTAGGACCCGAGAACTTATATAGAGGAGGCATAGCGAAATATACATATCCAGCCTCAATAATAGGTCTCATATATCTATAGAAGAAGGTTAAAAGCAATGTTCTAATATGTGATCCATCGACATCGGCATCGGCCATAATGATGATCTTATGATAGCGAACCTTCTCAATATCGAATGTTTTTTCAGCTCCTGCGCCCTTTTTCTCTTCATCATCCTCATCAACAGTAGAGCCCTGATTGTATCTTGTGATACCAGCTCCTATAGTCTGAATAACAGGTTCAAGCTTATCATTATTGAGAACCTTAGCTTCCTGAGCCTTCTCAACGTTAAGCATCTTACCCCATAGAGGAAGAATAGCCTGGAACTCTCTATCTCTTCCAGACTTAGCAGAACCACCTGCAGAATCACCCTCGACTATAAATACCTCACACTCAGCAGGATCTTTTTTAGCGCAATCTGCAAGTTTACCAGGTAGTCCGCCACCATCACTCTTCTTTCTTATGTTATCTCTAGCCTTACGAGCAGCAACACGACCAAGTGCAGCACTTGTTACTTTATCTAGAAGCTTATCGATATCCTCTGGAAACTCATCAAAATAGTTTGTTAGGTTCTCATAAACAAGAGAATCAACAATACCCTTAACATTGGAGTTACCCAGCTTCATCTTTGTCTGGCCTTCAAATTGAGGGTTAGGTATCTTTACAGAAACTATAGCTGTAAGTCCCTCTGCTATATCAGAAGCTTCAAGTGACTCGCCATACTTCTTCATATACTTAACGCTCTTTTTAAGCTGATTATTAAGTGTCCTAGAAAGAGCACTCTTAAAGCCAGAGTAGTGTGTACCACCTTCTCTTGTGTTAATGTTGTTTACAAAGGTAAGCACCTTTTCATCATATTTATCGTTATATTGAAGTGCAACCTCAACTGAAACATCATTCTTATTGCTTTCAAATGAAATAGGATTGAAAAGTACAGTCTTATACTCATTAAGATACTTAACAAAGCTTGATAGACCACCCTCTGCATGAAATGTCTCTTTTCTGATATTAGCTTCATCTCTCTTATCTTCAATAATGATTGTTATACCCTTATTGAGATATGAAAGCTCTCTGAATCTTGCAGCAAGAGTATCATAGCTGAAGGAGTTCTTCTCCATTACTCCAACAGATCCTATATTAGTCTCTGTTACAGCAATTTCACTATTCTTCAAGTCCGGTGAGAAGGAAATAATAGTACCAGTTCTGTCTGTATCACCTATTATCTCGATATCTCCCATTGGAACACCACGCTGGAATGTCTCTCTATATATGTGAGGAGCTCTATGTACAGTAGCCTGCAGCCAAATAGACAGAGCGTTTACACAAGATACACCTACACCATGAAGACCACCAGATACCTTATAAGCATTCTTATTGAATTTACCACCCGCATGAAGATGAGTAAGCGCAATTTCAAGAGCACTTTTATTGTCTTGTTCAGGCATTCTGTTTACAGGGATACCACGACCATTATCCTCAATGGTGCATATCTCTCTGTACATTCCTAGCTCTTCATTCCATTCACCATTTTCTAAAGTTACCTTGATGCTATTACAATAACCAGCCATAGCCTCATCGATAGAGTTATCTACAACCTCATATACCAGGTGGTGCAGTCCATCTATGCCGGTTGAACCTATATACATTCCAGGTCTTAATCTAACTGGTGCTAGACCTTCAAGAACAGTAACTGTATCATAGCCTTCACTAGCTTTTATCTCAGCAGCATGTTCTTCTTTTGTACGGTTATCATTCTTAGCCATGTCTTCATCAAAAACAGTCGGAGAATTGATAACAATTTCTTTTTCGTCCATACCTTACCTTTCAATTTTGGATTTGCTGCCGTCCCCCTAAAACCCCTCAGGACAGCCTCCGTTTATTATAGCTTTTTACCAATATTAATTCAAGGATAAAACAACTTAAAGCTGTTTTACTATCTTTATATTACATAAGAGATTAATAATATTAGCAAACATTCAATTACATTCATTTCAGTCTAGGCGCTTGTTTTGTTGTAAATGGTGGATTAATATTGTCAGCATATATGGAAAATTTAGATTTAATATGGGAAGAAACAGTAGCCCAGCTCAAGGATAATCTGCCTCCCTTACATAGGAAAGCATTAGAGAGTATTTCGCCTATAAAAGAGGAAAACAATGTTATTACATTATCTATTTCCTCTAAGCTTATGCTTGATAATATCAAGAAACAGCAGAAGACTATAGAGAATACGATATCCGAGAAAAGCGGCACTGAATATAAGGTAGAATTCATCATAGATACTGATAAGAAAAACAGTAAGCCTGCATCAGTCAAGGAAGAGAAAAAGGAAGTACAGACTAAGAGTGTAAAAGCTTCAAAGAACAACACTCTTAATCCTAAGTACACCTTTGACAACTTCATAAGCGGAGACAATTCAATTCTCCCTTATCAGGCTGCAAAGGTAATAGCGCAAAACCCTGGCATTACATATAACCCGTGCCTTATTTATGGCGGTGTAGGCTTAGGAAAAACACATCTATTGCAGGCTATTGGAAATTATGTAGATCAGCATGATCCTAATAAGCATGTCGTATATGTTACAGCTGAAGCATTTACAAATGAGTTCATCGCATCAATTGCTAATAAGACAAGTGCTCAATTCAAGCAGAAATATAGAGGTGCAGACGTATTATTGATTGACGATATACACTTCTTGATGAAAAAGGAGTCAACTCAGGAGGAGCTGTTCCATACATTCAATGAGCTTTTTGAGAATAACAAGCAAATCGTATTCACATGCGATCGTCCTATTACTGAGCTTACAGATATAACAGATAGACTCAGAACAAGATTCCAGAGAGGCTTCAACGTAGATTTACGTCCTCCTCTATATGAGGTAAGAGTCGCTATAGCAAGACAGAAAGTAAAGGATCTTAATCTTTCTATTCCAAATGATACTCTTGATTATATATGTGAGACAGTAAACACAAACGTAAGGGATCTTGAAGGTGCTTTAATAACTGTAAGTGGTGTTTCTAAGCTTATTGGTAAGCCTGCAACTATAGAAATAGCTAAGGAGCAGCTTAAAAATATAATAGTCAACCCTGTAATCAAGAATAAGGATTTCACTCTAGAGGATATATTCAGAGCAACTGCAAATTACTTCAATATTTCTCTATCTGAGATCAAAGGATCCGCTAGAGGCAAGAATGTAAAAAATGCCAATAAAATAGCTATTTACATTGCCTATGAATATGGTGATTTCACTCAAACAGATATAGGAGCC
>CAVHSB010000107.1:0-6738 GCA_963638635.1 Flexilinea sp. | reverse complement strand
GCTCCTTCTCTGTTGTCGCATAGCAATCTCTATATAGCTCATTGTTTCTATGAGTTATTATAAAGATCCTATGCCCCGCCCTTCTCATGGCCTTCAGAACCTCTTTGGCATCATTCTTTGGAGGAGTTGATGGAACATATTCATCAAAATAATGATGCGCAAAATCAATCATATCCATATTCCATTCCTTTGGAGTATTATCATATGAAATTTCATTCTCTTCCAAATAAGCTAAAGGCACATCAAGGTACTCAGCGACAAATGGCATGAAATACTCAAAGGTGCTTACAAGAGTATCATCAATATCTATCGCAATATTCATCTTACAATAAGCCCCATCGGAATCGGACGCTCTGATGGAGAGTTATCCTTATGCCTTGATGATACAAGCATTGATATCTTCCCATCTACAAACATCTCAGACGATCCTCCTCCATCTAGATTGATTGCATTCTTTAGCCCTAGCATATAGCATATCTTTGCTACATCCAAAAGAGATGCACCAGCACTTTCTTTTCCCAAGTCATATCCAAGCTTGCTGCAGCCCTCAAACCATATGAATACAGGCTTATCATCCTTATCTGCAGCTATTACCATTCTTGGAGCTCTATCCCTTTCATAATTGAGTGGATATAAGGTTGGAGGATATGGAACAGGATCCTTATCTATGTCATAGAAGCTCGATTCAAAGTGATCTATAAGCTTAAAATCCTTAACAGCGCCTGATCCAACCTGGATAGCGAACATAGCGCTGTTGAGACTTTCATCTATATACTCAACATCAAGGGCTTCGACATCAGAAATAACATCCGTATTGATGATGAAGCCCCCCATTGGAACTCTAGTTCCACCTGCTTTTGCAATACCGGCAACGCGTCTTCCGACTATTGCTATATCTATACCCTTATCGCACTCACTTGCTCTATATTCAGGTCTCTTATAAATTCTACAATTAATGCCATCAGAGAATGTGATAGAGCCTATTCTCATCTTCATTTTCCTGATATCTGGCCTATCGATATATGATTTACCATTCTTATCGACTATCAGGGCTTCTCTGTTATTTAGAGGAGGTGCTAAGACAACACCATTCTTGACCATTAGTCCATAAGGAGTCCCCAGAATATCGAATGGAGAATCATTATCGAATAAATCCATCTCAAAGAAGTGAGAATTTACAGCCAAACGAGCATCCTTAACATCACTTAAGTATCCAAAGGAGCTACCGACAGGCACAAATTGGACATCATCCTTAGTTCCGTATCCAATGCTAAGATAGCCATTGGCTTCAAGCTCCTTAAGTGCCTTATCAAGGTATTCATCCTCAATTCTGATGGAGTCTTTTGCTCTTTTAAGCTTACCCTCTGCTTTAAGAGCCTTCAAAGCCTCTGACAGGATAAGGGACTTATCAAAAAGAGCCTTATTATCTATTTCAATCATGTAGTCATCTGGCACATGAAATACAAGGAGAGCTCCATAGAGATCCGGATGCTTTGGTATGATATGAGCCTTGAACATCCTAGCAATCTCATCAAAGGCCTGCTTTGAGAATTCAGGAGCTATGAACTCTATATCCTTCCAATCAAAGCCTGACGCAATCTGATATCTTTCAAGCTCTCCATTCGGGTAGTGAATTGTAGAGATTTTGCTATTTATCATCCTTTGACTCCTGCTGATAGTGAATTCTCAATGATATATCTCTGACAGAATATATATACGATGATCAATGGAAGTACAGATAGCACGCTCCCCGCTAAAAGCAATGACCATTGTGATGAGTATGCGCTCTGGAATTGAGTAAGGCCCAGAGTTACTGTGTACATATCTGGCTTTGATATATAAAGCATAGGACGCAGCAGATCATTCCAGTTATTCATGAATGCAATAATAAACAGCGTTGCAAGTGAAGCAGTAGCCTCCGGGAAATATACATCCCAGAAAATCTTCCAGGCATTTGCGCCATCTATTATAGCAGCATCAAAGAGTGCCTCTGGTATAGCTTCAAAGACGCTGATGAACATAAAGGTTCCAAAGGCTCCGGCTAAGAAGGATGGAACAATCAAAGGCAAGTAGCTATCAAGCCAGCCTATCTTCATCATCAGATAATACTCTGGAATTATAGTAACCTGATGAGGAATCATCAAAGTAATGAGAAGCAAGGTAAAGAACAGCTTGCTTCCTCTGAACTTCATCTTCGTAAATGCAAAGGCAGCCATAGGACATACTATTATCTGACCAATTGCAGCAAGCCCTGCAACAATGAGTGAGTTCAATATATAACGCCAGAAGTTATAGGCATTAAGTACTACAGCATAGTTCTCCCACATTCCCCTCTTAAACAGCTTCTCAGGCCAGAATCTTGGTGGATATGCATAAATCTGCTCATCACTCATGAACGAATTAAGAACCATCCATATAAAAGGAAATATGGAAATGAATGTAACGATTATGACTAAAGCCAGAATAACGTATTTAGATCTCTTCTTATCTACCATATTCCCTCCTATTCAAGTGGCTGTGCCCATTTCTTCTTGATTATGAAATTAAGAAGCGTCAATGCACCTACAAGCGCTAGAAGAACGTAAGCGATAGCCTCTGCGTATCCGACTCTGTAGTACATGAATGCATTTAGATAAACTGCATATACAAGAGTATTCGTAGCATTCTTAGGACCGCCATGAGTCATAGCATGTATGAGCTCAAAGTTCTTGAATGCATCCATTACTGCAACAGTTAAAACAAAGAATGTCGTTGGACTGAGCATTGGAATAGTAATCTTAAATAAGCGCTGTCTAGAGGATGCACCATCAACTATAGATGCCTCTATTACATCCTTGCTTATTGATTGAAGCCCCGCAAGGAATAGAATCATATAGTAGCCAGCCATCTTCCATACCTGGACAAACGTCAAAGTTGAAAGAGCATATTTAGTATCACTAAGCCAATAGGGAGCTGTTATGCCGATTTTTGTAAGAATTATGTCAACAAGGCCAAACTTAGGACCAAGGAGCCATGACCATACTATGCCAACAGCTACAGATGAAGTGATTACTGGCATATAAATAGCAGCTCTGAAGAAGTTCATGCCCTTCAGCTTATGGTTTATCAGCACTGCAAGAAGCAGTCCTATAACCATAGATCCTACAACATACCAGAATGTCAGATATACTGTATTCCACACAATCTGATAGAATTCCTCTTCATGAAAGAGCTCCTTGAAGTTCTCAAAACCAATGAATACAGGATCTCTCAAAAGATTCCAATCTGTGAAACCAAGATAGAGAGAGGCCGCAATAGGAATCAAGCGGAATATGAAAAGACCAATCAAGGTTGGAAGAACAAAGAGCCATGGCGTATAAGCGCTATGCCATTTATAAGATTTCAGCTTTGCCAAGTAATACCTCCAGTAAAAGATGAAGAGGGCATAAAGCTATGCCCCCTCATTGAAGCTTTAAAAGCTATTTGTAATAACGAGCAAGTACCTTATTGATTGATTCCTTAGCCTTAGCCATACCCTCATCAAATGATACCTCGCCGTTTATGATGCTATCGATTGTGCCATTAAGACCCATGCTATCTGCAGCACCATAGCCTCTCCATTCGCTCCAGCCCTTTGTATAAGAGGTTGTCATCTCATCCGATGCCATATCTCTTAAGAGCTCCATATCCTTACCAGGCTGCTTTGTCTCATCAACGAACTCTGGAGATTCTGTAAGAGCCTTATATGCAGGAATCTTACCAGCCATGAATTGATCAAGACCTATTCCCTCTCCTGCAATGTACTTAGCAAACTTCCATGCCTCTTCTGCATGCTCTGTATTTGGAGATAGAGCGTAGCTATCAGGCCAGCCATAGGTTACTCTCTTCTCGCCGCTTGGTCCCTGTGGAACACGTACGATACCGAAGTGGATCTTATCGCCTAGCTTTCTGAAATCGTCGATATACCATGCACCATCAACCCACATAGCACAAAGCTGATTAGGGAATACCTGCTGGTTCTTAAGTGCGCTCATATCCTTCTGTCTTGGAGCGGAATGATCTACAAGAACCATATCTGTAAGCATCTTGAGAGCTTCCATAGCATTATCATCAGGATCGAATCTCATTGTATCTCTATCTACGAGGTAGCCATCGTTTGCGAAAATCCATGACTCTGCATGTGCATAACGACCATAGAACCAATAGCCCCATTGATCAGGAGTTCCATCTCCATCCTTATCAATTGTCAGTGCCTTAGCTGCCTTAGTAAAGTCATCCCAAGTCCAATCCTCTGTTGGATATGAAATACCAGCTGCATCAAACATATCCTTGTTATAGAAAAGAACAGTATTTACAAGTGCAAATGGAATTGCATAGTAATGATCTGTATCAGCAATGTCTTTAGTTACATCAAAAATTGGCTTATAGAATCTATCAAAGAAATCTGGCTCCTTGGCAATCAGGTCATCTAAGCTTCTAAGAAGTCCCTCATCTGCCCATTCCTCAATATAGCCAGAAGAAAGCGTGAATACATCAGGAAGCCTCTTCTGCTGTGCCTGTATTCTCAGCTTTGTCCAATACTCCTTAGAGTCTACGATTGTATTGTTGATTTTGATTCCAGGATTCTTTGCTTCAAACTCTGCTATGATAGCCTTATTGGTCTCAATAAGCTCTGGATCCCATGTCCACCACTCAATTGTAACATCCTTATCAGATGTTGCAGA
This sequence comes from Flexilinea sp., assembly GCA_963638635.1. Lineage (GTDB taxonomy): Bacteria > Spirochaetota > Spirochaetia > Sphaerochaetales > Sphaerochaetaceae > Ornithospirochaeta. The sequence goes on along the minus strand of CAVHSB010000107.1, from coordinate 2,035 downwards.
TGCCTCCTTAGCGCCATTTGCGAACAAGCTTAAGCCCATTACAAGAACAAGTGCGAATAGTAATATCTTCTTCAATTTCTTCCCTCCTGCTTTTTAAGCAATCTAATTTTACAATACAAATTTTAGGTAAGCCATAAAATATTTACATAATTTTTACATATACCTAATTAAAAAAGGCTTTTCTTAACTTTTTAATACATTGATAATAGAAAATAATGGATGTTATGTTGAATTACTTTTAAGCAATTAACATCATCAAAACCTCGTTTAGTTAAGTATTACTAACCTATCTCTTTATGCTTCAATGAATTCATATACTGTTGCTTTTTGTTGCAATAAAATGTAATTCTAGAATTATGGAAGCAAAAAGAGAGTTTCATAATATTGATGCAATCTTTTCAAAGTCATCAAAGCTCCTCATACTCGGATCCTTTCCATCTAGGAAATCGAGAGAGAGGAAGTTCTTTTATTCTCACCCATCAAATAGGTTCTGGCCAATCATGGAAGAACTGTATGGTATAAAGCTAAATACAATTGATGAGAAGAAGACCTTCCTTCTTGATCATGATATTGCGCTATGGGATGTCATCAAGGAATGCGATATAAAAGGAAGTTCTGATAGCTCAATTGGAAATATAGTTCCTAATCATATCTCATCCCTCATTGCTAATACTCAAATCAGGAAGATTTATCTCAATGGCAAGAAAGCTGAAGAGATCTTCTATAAATACAATAGGATAGATATAGAAGCTACAACTCTGCCATCAACCTCTAGCCAAAATGCGTCATACTCAATGAAAAGGCTCCTTGATGCTTGGAGCGTCATCAAAGATTAAGCTAATATTCATTACTCATTGATGTGTTCCCCCAAAAAGATGGACAGAAGATAAACAAGGAATATTATATGAAGCTCAACAGAGAAGAGAAAAAGAAGATGGTAGAATCCATAATAAGCAAAAGAAGATATAAAGAAAGCTTTCTCTGGTACATTCAAAGGTAACAGCCATACAAATCTAATGGCTTATGATAAATTCTACAACTGAAAAATCTTCCTCCAGAGTAATATTGGAATACACAAATGTCTAAATTTCTAATTTAATTGTTAAGAGAGAAGTACCAGGATGACTCGAGACAACAGTATGTACGTCATATGACTTTTTTTGTACTTTTAAACGATAGCCTTGAAAGTGCGCATCTATCGTATAAGTCAAATTGACTAATCATTTTGGTCAGGGTCTGATGTGCACGAAAAACGGCAAAAGTACGGGAGTGTCATTACGGAGGCCTTTTCGGATTAACGGGAGTACGAGAGTATGAAATGACAGTTGATTTAAGGGGATATATCCCTTATTATAGAGATAGGTAGAGTAGTTTTAGATGCCGACTATAAGCTTTTTCTACGGAATAATAATTGTTATGTATTTTAGAAACAAGGAGCATAATCCACCCCATATACATGCAATAACGCAGGATTTCGATGCTCCGTTTCTTATTGAAACAGGTGAACTAATGGAAGGGGAGTTCCCGAATAAGGCAAAAGCCATGGTAAAGGAATTCATCCTTAAATATCGGAATGAATTGGAGGAGATGTGGGAGACTGAGAAATATAAAAAGCTTCCACCTTTGAATTAATATGTTTCATAAAGCAGTCAATCTTGAGTTTATGGAAGGGACAACACTCCGCATGACCTTTCAAAGTGGCGAGATGAAGGATTATGACGTATCCACTCTGTTCTCTAAGTATCCTCAACTTCAGGCGTTGAAAGACAGAGATCTGTTCTTAAGCGGGAAGCTGATGGGCTCATACGGCATTTACTGGAATGAAGATCTGGATCTTGAAGCTGAAACTGTTTATGAGGATGGAAAGACTGTCGGCAGAACTGAACTTCCTATCAATCTGACAGTGGCAAATGCTCTTAAGAGCGCACGAGCCAATGCCGATATTTCCCAAAGAGAACTTTCTTTTAGAACCAACATTGATGTTAACTTCCCATTTTTTAGGCACTAAAAAGCTATCAGCCTAAAAAGCAGGCTT
>CAVHSB010000106.1:0-6844 GCA_963638635.1 Flexilinea sp. | reverse complement strand
CATACACACAATAACGCTGAGCGCAAGAGAGCTGAATCATCTCGGGTAAAGAAGGCCTACAAGCCAAGGACAAAGAAAAACGACAGGCCTGCTTCTAAGCAGACCATATACATCAAGGAAAGGGACCAATTAGGTAAGGTCATAGCATCCTAATATCACCAGCTATGATTTTGAGCCATAATAAAACAGTCTTTCCTCATCTTCTTATCTCGGTCACAACTTTAGGGGTTCAGTACAACATCCATGAAGTCATGGTCTGATGAAATTGGAATACTAAATCTTGCTCAAAGAAGCTCTATAAGCTATAGTTATCGGCCTTTATCCTCTTCTGTAATAGCTCTGATGACCTTGCATGGATTGCCAACAGCTACTGAGTTGCTTGGAATATCCCTTACAACGACACTGCCACCACCGATAACAACATTATCGCCAATCGTTACGCCAGGCATTACATGTACACCTGCGCCTATCCAGACATCGTTTCCAATAGTTATAGGATAAGCATATTCAAGGCCACTGTTACGTGTCATTGCATCAATAGGATGCCCCGCAGTATAGAAACCACAATTTGGAGCAACAAAGACATTATTGCCAAATGTGACTTTAGCACAGTCGAGAATTACAAGATTATAGTTAGAGAAGAAGTTCTCTCCGAATTCTATGTTGTATCCATAATCACACCAAAAGGGCTGCGTTATGCATACACGCTCGCCACTCTTACCTATGAGCCTCTTCAATATCTCTTTATGGCCTACCTCATCAGATGGTCGCAGCATATTGTACTCATAGCAAAGCTCTTTGGCCTTAAGACGATCAGCTACAAGCTCCTTATCATAGTTTGCATCATAGAGCATTTTCTGAAGCATCTTCTCTTTTTCTGTCATTATTATACCTTTAAAGGAAAGAGGGTGCCTGAGCACCCCTTATCTCTAGTAGTTAAGCGTATCTGAGATTGTTGCAACCATTACAGCCTTGATTGTATGCATTCTGTTCTCAGCCTCATCAAAGACTACAGATTTATCACATCTGAATACCTCATCTGTTACTTCCATTTCCTTGAGAGCAAACTTCTCATATACATACTCAGCTGTTGTCGTGTTCATATCATGGAAGGAAGGGAGACAATGCTCGAAGATGGTATCCTTACCAGTTGATTCAAGAAGATCCTTTGTAACCTGGTATGACTTCAAAAGCGCAATACGCTCAGCCATCTTATCTTCCTCACCCATTGAGCACCAAATATCTGTATATATTATATCTGCACCCTTAACTGCTTCATATGGGTCTTCTGTTATTGTAATAGAGCTGCCATTCTCATCCGCCCATGCCTTACACTCTTTCAGAAGACCATCTGCAGGAAATAGTGACTTTGGAGCACCGATTGCAAAGTCCATGCCTACCTTGCTTGCTCCAATCATCAATGCATTTGCAACATTGTTTCTTCCATCTCCGATGAAAGCAAGCTTCATCTCGTCAAGAGGCTTCTTCAAATGCTCTGAAGCAGTTAAGAAATCGGCCAGGACCTGAGTTGGATGATCATCATCTGTAAGACCATTCCATACAGGAACACCAGAATACTTAGCAAGATCCTCAACAACGCTATGCTTAAAGCCTCTATATTCAATTCCATCATAAAGACGGCCAAGAACCTTAGCTGTATCCTCAAGTGATTCCTTCTTACCCATTTGAGAGTTAGTAAGGAAGGTAACGCCAGCACCCTCATCAAAGGCTGCAACTTCAAAAGAGCAGCGTGTTCTTGTTGAAGTCTTGTCAAAGAGAAGAACGATATTCTTTCCAGATAGAAGCTTTCCATTTACTCCAGGATCTGTCTGCATGCCCTTCTTCTTCTTGCTCTTAAGCTGTGCTGCAAGGTCTATCAAATATAGAATCTCTTCCTTTGTATAATCTTTAAGTGTTAAAAAGCTTCTGCCTTTTAAATTCATAGCATCCTCCATCGATATTTCAAGTGTAAATGCTTATGCAAAAATATACAAGCATTATTGCATAAATATTCAAGAAGCTATTCCAATAAGAATTCCTCTGTTTTATCTATCTCTATATTATCGGGAAGCTCTATCTTCTGAAGCTTGCTGCTTATCGTATCATTACGCTTTACAGCCTTCTCCACCTTAGAGGCTGCAGAGTCCAAAGACTTCTTAGTAGCTGCCAGATCCTCACCAAACATAGAGAATTGATGCTTTAGTACAGCAAAGAGATCCCATACCTTCTTGGTATTCTTCTCAACAAGCAATGTCTTGAATCCCATTTGAAGAGAATTGATCAATGCTGCAAAGTTAGTCGGTCCTGTAAGCACAACCTTATAATTTGATTGCAATGTCTCCGCAAAGTCTCCAAGACGCAACAGTTCTGCATATAAGCTTTCAGTAGGAACAAATAATATAGCAAAATCCGTAGTCTTAGGTGGAACAATGTATTTGTCTCTTATATCTCTAGCCTCAGCTGTTACTCTAGCCTTCAATGCTTTCAGCGATTCTGTAATAATAGTCTCATCACCCTTTTCTATAGCATCCTGGTATCTGACGAAATCCTCTTTTGGGAATTTGGAGTCAATTGGAAGATATACCTCCCTACCCTCATCCTTGCCTGGTAGCCTGATTGCAAACTCGACAACGCTTCCATTGTTCTTAGGAGAGTAATTCTTGACATATTGGCTAGGCGTTAAGATATCTGAAAGGATGGCCTCGGCCTGCACCTCGCCCCAGGTGCCTCTTGATTTTATATTAGAGAACATCTTATTGAGGTTTCCGACATCACGTGCAAGATTATTCATCTCACCAAGGCTCTTGTATAAAGATTCAAGATTCTTATTCACAGCATCAAAGGATTGAGATAATCGCTCATCAAGTGTCTTTGAGAGCTTCTCATCAACCGTTGCTCTCATTCTCTCTAGCTGCTCATCATTCTCCTTTCTTATCTTATCCATATCATTACGGACCTGAAGAGAGAGATTATCATTCTTCTTAGCTATCTCAGCTAAAGCCTCTTTATTCGATTCTCTTATTCTATCGAAGTTGCGATTCATCTCACTAATCATCTTAAGACTTTTAGCCTCTTCTCTATCTCCCCTTTCACGCTCTTCCCTATAGATAGCCTGCATCTGATCTCTCAAGACTCTGTTCATCTCATTGAGCATTGAGAGCGTTGTATCTGAGAAAGCCTTCTGATTCAGATTTGTCGCATTAACCTTCTCCTCTAGCTCTGCTAGGAGATCTGCATCATAGGTATCATGCCCTTGTTTAAAGAGCACGATAGTATTGATTACCAAGGATAAGGCTGCGATGCCTGATATAATTATTAAAAAAATGTCCATAGCTTTTATCATAGCCTAAATATTCAGAAATCAAAAAAAGACCAGCTGAAAAAACTGGTCTTCTTCCGTTTATATCGAAATAGATTAGAAAACTAATACTACTTCACCATTTGGATAGTGCTCTGATACATAGCTCTTAACCTTGTCACTCTTAAGAGCATCTACTAGAGCCTTGATAGCCTCATCGTTCTCGTGTCCTTCCTTAACTGCGATTACGTTTACATATGGAGAATCTGCACCTTCTACGAATAGTCCATCTCTTGTTGCGATAAGGCCAGCAGGAATAGCATAGTTACCATTGATTACAGCTGCATCTACATCCTGGAGTACTCTTGGAAGAGTAGCTGCTTCGATTTCACGGAATTTGAGATTCTTTGAGTTTGTCTTGATATCTGATGGGATAGCTTCAAGTCCTGCATTATCTTTAAGCTCAATAAGTCCAGCTGACTGTAATAGAAGAAGTGCTCTGCCTTCATTTGTTGGGTCGTTTGGAATAGCTACTGTTGCACCATTTGGAAGATCTGAAAGGGATTTATACTTCTTAGAATAGAGTGCAAGTGGCTCAACGTGAATACCTGCAGCGCTTACAAGATGTGTGCCCTGCTCATTATTGAATGACTCAAGATATGGCTTATGCTGGAAGTAGTTAGCATCAAGCTCACCAGCCTCTAGTGCTGTGTTAGGTGTTACATAGTCTGTGAACTCTACGACCTTAAGGGTGATTCCTTCCTTAGCAAGATCATCTACGACGAGATTGAGGATAGCTGCATGTGGGTCAGGTGTTGCACCTACTTTGATTGTCTTTGATGCAGAGGTAGATGACTGAGCTTCTTTAGCGCCATTAGCGAATAATGATACTGATACGAGTGCGATAAGTGCGAAAGCGAATATTTTCTTCATTTGATATTTCTCCAATATGTATTTTGTGATTTTTGTTTTGTTAGACTAAAGCCTCTATGAGGTTTTACACAGTTACAGAATTATAAAGATGTTGTGATGATATAAAGATACTATGCCCAATTGGGCATCATCATAGAAGACATGCACATGTATGTATTGTTGAATGAAGTTCTCATTTAGCATTGCCTCCTATGTAAGATGTGCACAATATACAAAATAGTGAAATTTTATGCAATATCCATAAATAAAAAAAGTTCCAGAAGTTTTTAGCTTCTGGAATAATTCCTTATCTTCTCGATAATAATCTTGCTGAAATTTTATTTCCGATTATTTGAATCAGCTCTACAAGAACTATGATTACGATAACTGCGGCCGCCATTATGCCTGGTCTGAATCGTTGATAGCCATAGCGTATTGCGAGGTCTCCAAGGCCTCCTCCGCCTATTGCGCCAGCCATAGCAGAATAGCCAATTAGGTTGATTACTGTAAGAGTAATACCTGATGCAAGTGCAGGCTTAGCCTCTGGCAAAAGCACCTTGTAGATTATCTGCCAATTAGTAGAGCCCATTGCTCTAGCTGCCTGAACAACGCCTGGATCTACTTCCTTAAGAGCGCTCTCTATGACGCGAGCCACAAAGGGAGCGGCAGCGATAGATAGAGGTATGATTGTTGCAGTGGTTCCGATGCTTGTTCCTATGATAAGCCTTGAAAGCGGCATCAATACAATCATCAGGATAATGAAGGGGAAGGATCTCAGAATATTAACAATTCTAGATAGAATGTTATTGAGAACAGGATGAGGTATGACTCCCCCCTCCTTCTCTGATGATGTTGCGTGGAGAAGAACACCTAAGGGAAGACCAATGACAAGAGAGAATATCGTAGAGAAGAATACCATCATCAATGTCTGAAGAGTTGATGAAAAGACTAAATTAAAGCTCTGACTCATAGTACATATCCCTCCTTGCTCTCTTCTACGATGACTCCAAGATCAGCTATCATCTTAATTGATTTCTTTGCAGTATCCTCATCTGGGCCAATATCTAAAAGCATTATTCCATGCTCTTCATTGTTGACATGCTGTATGCCTGCAGCCTTGATATTAAATACTGCACCAGTTCTCTTTGCAACCTCTGAGATAACGGGCTCTCCTGTTTTATCTCCTTTGAATCTCAAGAGATAATGTCCTGATTCATCAGAGAATCTGATGATTGAATCCCTTACATATGTGAGATTTGTGAGAAAGTCTTTGGTAACAGGATGCTGAGGATTAGAGAAGATATCTGAAACGACACCCTCTTCTACGATTCTTCCACCATCAAGCACAGCAACCCTATCACAGGCATCTCTTACAACCTCCATTTGATGAGTGATCATTACAACTGTAAGATTCATCTTCTTCTGGATTTCTTTTATAAGAGCAAGAATAGCTCTGGTTGTCTGAGGATCCAGCGCACTTGTAGCTTCATCACAAAATAGTATAGCAGGCTCTGTTGCAAGTGCTCTTGCTATTGCGACTCTCTGCTTTTGGCCACCTGATAATGTAGAAATTGGAGCATCTCCTCTACCCTCAAGTCCTACAATCTTCAAAAGCTCATCAACTCTATTCTTTATATAAGCTTTATCCTTCTTGCATATCTCCATCGGATATGCAATGTTCTTAGCAGCAGTTCTAGAAGAGAATAGATTGAAGTTCTGAAAGATCATTCCTATCCTTCTTCTCTCTGCTATAAGCTCATTCTTTGAGAGATTATCGACTCTTTTATCGCCATAGAAGACCTCTCCCTCATCTGGTGACTCAAGCATAGAAATCATTCTGACAAGCGTAGATTTACCAGCTCCAGACTTGCCTATTATTCCATATACAGTATTGGATGGGATAGTCAAAGATACATCTTCAACAGCATGAAGAGTGCCATAGACCTTCTTTAAATGGTTTAGTTTTATTTCCATAAAAACATTTATATCAAAAAAAAGGGATAATACCAATGCAAAAAAAGATCTGGCCGGACACCTAGCCAGATCAAATGCTATAAAAGCATTTAATATATCCCCCGAGTGACTCTTCTATAATTAATTGGTATTTAGATTATATTACCAATAATTAATGCAGTAAATAGTCGGCATCATAATTTTTAGTAACTTCTTGGATAATTTTAGCACATCCTTGATATATATCCTGATAGGCTGCATTAAAATCTCCACTATACCAAGGATCATCTACATCTCTATCCAAAAGCATATGAACCTTGGCTAAAGTCTTGAATCTTCTCTCAAGAGCTCTATAGTTGCTCCTATCCATTACATAGATAAAATCAGAGCCTTCAAACTCGTCGTCTGTAATTCTATGAGCTCTATGATAAGTAAAAGGAATACCTTTTGCTCTCATAATACGTTTAGCATCCGGGTAGATATCATTGCCCTCTTCCTCTGAGGATACAGCAGAGGATGAGCATTCAACTCCATCAATCTTATTATCTGCTAAGAGCTTCTTCATTACAAACTCGGCAATAGGCGATCTACATATATTGCCGTGGCAGACAAACATTATCTTCATCTCTATTTTTCCTTTCTCAAATGCCGTAAATTGCCCTAATTTGGCACGATTTGCAA
>CAVHSB010000105.1:471-6844 GCA_963638635.1 Flexilinea sp. | reverse complement strand
CTACTGCATGATGGTAACAGATATTCGTTATTCTTTCTCTTCTTATCTAACTTATCGTCTTAGTATAACCAATCTTATGTGAATAATTTCAATAGAAATAAGATGTTATGCAAAAAGGCGAGCAAGATGCCCGCCTTTAGGTTTTGTTATTAGAATATTTTACAGGGAACTATAGTTAATGAAAAGACCCTATACAACTACCCACTATAAACAGCGAAAGGCCGAAAGAAGCTTATAGCTTTAGCTATCTCTTAAGCATTGAATCTATATAAGATACAGCATGCCTACAGTAGCTAATAGTGAGATAATAATAGAAAGAAACATCGATCCTTTAAAATAAGATGTAATAAAAGCAGCTGTAACACCAATCAGCCCCGCATACCAATCAGCCTTAAAGTCTGTTAAAGCCAATGGAAAAATCAGAGCACCTAATGATGCTACAGGCAGGAGCATCATGCACTTCTTAATCTTTCTAGGAAGCTTTGCAAGAAAAGGCATGAAATATGGAATGATACGTGGAATCATAGTGAATACAGAGCATACAAGAATCATTGTCAGAACCTTCATAGTCCAGCCTCCTCATCTGTGTAGATAATAGCACCTACAATAGTTGCAGCAATCATCGATACAATAAATGAAACACCAACAGAAATGTCAAAGCATAGAATCATAATTGAATTCATAGCAGCAGATAGCACAAATACCGCGATAGCCTTTACATGGACTCTTGTCTCTGCACCCAATAGAGATGCAAACATCGCATAAACTGTAATGACACTTGCTCTTTGGATGACTTCAGGAAGGAAGGTTCCGGCAATATAGCCAAAGATAGTTCCAAGAACCCAGCCTGCATAGGATGTGAATATAAGGCCACTCATATAGCTGAGATTAAGATCCTTATGCTTGAATGATGCAACAGCAAATACCTCATCTGTGGTTCCAAATCCACATATAAGCCTTACAAGAATGCTTTTTTGATCCTCTAAGCGATTATAAAGAGAGGTAGCCATGAATATATATCTTGAATTAATAAAAAGAACAGATATAGCAATCTCTAATAGAAATGATCCAGCATTATAAAGATTCATCATCAAAAACTGACCAGAGCCTGAGAAGTTTGTAAGACTTATCAAAGCACCTTCAACGAATCTTAGGCCACTCGTTCTTGTAAGAAGGCCAAATGCCAAAGCTGTAGTGAAGTAACCTACAAAGATAGGTGATCCATCCTTAATGCCATCCTTAAGAGTTAAATTAGACATAGTTCCTCACTTGCTCTCTTTGCAGCTTCCGTTCCGTCAATTGCAGCAGATACTATACCACCTGCATATCCTGCACCCTCTCCTGCTGGATAGAGTCCAAGTCCCTGCCTCATATTCTCATCTCTCAATATTCTGACAGGACTGCTAGTTCGAGTCTCAACACCAACCATGATCGCATCGTTAGTCAAAAATCTTCCTCTAGTCATAGAGCCAAAGGCTTTGAAGCCCTCCTTGATGCTATCAGCGATAAAGAATGGGAGAATATCAAAAAAGGATGCGCTCTCAACGCCACGAGGATAGGTAGTCTTTATAAGCTTGCTGCTGACTCTACCCTCTGTAAAATCCTTCATAAGACATGCAGGAGCAACGAAGCCAGGTCTATAGGCTTTAGCCTCAATAGACTCTATATACTCAAGCATAGAAAGAGGGTTCTTTACATCTATATCGCTGCACCTTAACTCAGAGACAATAGCAGAATTAGCAAATAATCCAGATCTTGCTGATGCAGACATTCCGTTTACAACCTGATGGCCACACTCTGTTGCAGCAGGTACGATAACACCACCGGGGCACATACAGAATGAATAGACACCACGCCCATGAGCTTGAGATACAAAGCTGTATTCAGCTGGAGGCAGGAATCTCCCCCTTCCATTCTCATTATGGTATTGCATCTTATCAATCAGAGCTTGAGGATGCTCAAGTCTTACACCAACAGCTGTATCCTTGCACTCTATAGAGTAGCCTGCGCTATATAAATGCTTATATATATCCTTAGCACTATGACCAGCTGCTAAAATAACAGGGCCATAAAGCTCCTCACCAGATGCAAGTATTACGCCTATTGTCTTATCATCTCTCTTTATTAGAGATACTACCTTAGATGAGAATCTGACCTCTCCACCATAATGCAATATAGTCTCTCTTATATTCTCAATTACCTTAGGCAGCTTATCTGTACCTATATGGGGGTGCTGTTCATATAGTATCGACTCATCAGCACCATGCTGGACAAAGAGATTTAGAACCTTCTTTAGATCACCTCGTTTAACGCTTCTTGTATATAGCTTTCCATCAGAGAATGCACCTGCACCACCCTCGCCAAAGGCATAGTTCGACTCTTCATCAAGCACGCCCTCGCGCGAAAGCCTTGCTGTATCTAAGCGTCTCTCATGCACATTCTTTCCTCTTTCAAGAACTACAGGCTTAATACCAAGCTCCAAAAGCGTCAAAGCTGCAAATAAGCCAGCAGGCCCCGCACCAACTATTATCACACTCTTGGCGTTATTGACTTCTTTGAAACTTATCTTTTCAAAGAGAGGCTTCTCTTCTTCATCTATATAGAGTCTTACTCTTGCATTTATCTTTACCTCAAGCCGTCTTGCATCAATGCTCTTTCTAATGAATTTGATTGCATTTACATCTTTTATAGCAGCACCGCATTTAGCTGCTGCCCTTCTCTTCAGAAGCTCTTCGTTATAGCACTCTTCTGGTCGTAATATCAGATCGATGTCCCTAGTCATAGCCATCTCATATTAGACGCTCTTTCAAAATCATTCAATTGAAGCTTTGCTGAGTTATCGCTATCATCTTAGCCATGAATATCCTATCTATAGAGAATCTCGAGAAGACACTTAAGGACGAACCTCTTTTTGAAAATGTAACACTAGGACTAGAGGAAGGCGAAAAGGCAGGTATTGTCGGAAGAAACGGAGCTGGCAAATCTACCTTTTTAAGAACAATCACAGGCGCCTTAGTGCCAGATGAAGGCAAGGTATCGGTAAAGAATGGTACAAATGTTGTCTATTTAGAGCAATTGCAGCACTTTGATAGCGATACTACTCTCAAGGACTTCTTATACCTTGACAAATCAAACAAGAGGATAGCAATTCTTGAAGATTACAATAAGGCATTAGAGAAAAACGACGAGAAGCTCATAGACAAGCTCTATGCTGAAATAGAGAAGGATAATCTATGGGATCTAGAGAGAGCTTACTTTGCTTCTCTATCAGATATGGGAGAGAATATAGATGGAGATAGGCTTATGTCTACTCTATCTGGAGGACAGGTGAAGAAAGCAGCGATTGCAAGAGCACTATCGCTTAAGCCTGATCTGCTGCTGCTTGATGAGCCTACAAACCACTTGGACATCAAATCAATTGAATACCTTGAGGACTATATAAGAAAGACTAAGGCGGCAGTAATTATAGTAACCCATGACAGACATATTCTGGACTCTGTTTGTACTACTATATGGGAAATCGATAGAAAGCACTTCTATCGCCATCCGGGCTCCTTCTCTGATTATCTGGAGAGGAAGGAAGAAAGACTCATAATGGATGAGAAAGAACAATTAAGGCTCAGAAACATATTAAGACGGGAGCTTGTCTGGCTAAGCCGTGGTCCACAGGCTAGAACGGGCAAGGACAAGAATAGAAAAGACAGAATAGAGCAAATGCAGGGGGAGATAAGAAAGGTAAGAGAGGATAAGCAAAAGGAATTCTCAAGCCTAGAGCGCAGACTTGGCAAGAAGATATTAGAGGTCGAGAGCATAGCAAAAGGCTATGGGGAAAGAACTCTATTCAAGGATTTCTCTATATCCTTCAAAAAGGGCTTGAAGCTTGGTCTCATCGGCGACAACGGAAGCGGCAAATCTACTCTTCTGGATATTCTATATGGCAGAACAGAGCCAGATGAAGGAATAGTCGATAGAGGTGTAAATACTCATTTTGGCTACTACGATCAAATGGGAAGAGAGCTGAGCTCTGATAAGACTGTGATTGAATATGCATTAGATATCGGAGAGAGAGTTGTATATCAGGAGGGTGAGGAAGTATCTACATCTAGATTCCTAGAGCTGTTCGGCTTTCCACTTTCTATGCAGCGTACACCTATAGCTCTACTATCAGGAGGAGAGAGACGCAGACTGTATCTCATTACAAGGCTTATAACAAACCCAAACTTTCTATTATTTGACGAGCCTACAAATGACCTCGATATCGAGACGATGGAGAATCTAGAGGAATATATAGCTTCATTTCCTGGATGCGCTATAATATCTAGCCATGACAGAACCTTTTTGGATATCACAGCAGATATGCTCTTGGTCATAGAGAATGGCAGGATTACACTCTTTCCAGGATCCTACAGTGCTTATAAGGAAGCAAAGGATGCTGAAGATAAAAAGAATACAGAGAAGATTGAAGCAAAGGAAGACATAAAGCCAAAGAGAGAGAAGAAGGGGCTTACCTATAAGGAAGAAAAAGAAAGATCAGCACTTATAGAAGAGATAGATGAGCTTGAGCTACTTATAAAGAAGCTAGAAGCATCATTCTCAACAGCTGATGATACAGAGCTAGGAACACTCAAGGAAAGAACCGCTAAATACGAAGAGAGCAAAAAAGCGCTCGATGAGAAATCAGAGCGCTGGTTAGAGCTTGAAGAAAAGGCTCAGGATTGAACATCTGCATCTTCAATCAATGCAGCATCTGTCTTACCTGGAATATGACGGCGAATGAAAGGAATGAAGCCAGTGTTGATTTTCTTGAATTCATCCTCACTTTCCTTCAATGCTGTCTGCCAAACAGGTCCAAAGCCTGGAGAATTGATCATCATTCTATCTACAGCTCTTTGATATACCTGCAGCCTGTTTATTTCAGCTCTTCCTGGCTTCTGCTGCAACGTCTGTATTGTAACTCTTAGATTCTCATTCTGCTTCTTGACCTCTTCAAGCTCAGCCTTGCACTTACTAAGGCCTTCGCTCTCAAGCTCCATTCGCTGAGTAAGCATCTCCTTATATTTCTTTAAATCAGCTTCTGCTTTGTTCTTAATTCCGTTTCTCTTGACTGCCATTGTAGCCCATACTATGAATGCGACTGCTAAGCCAGAGCCAAGTCCTATCAGAAGATATTGCCAATTAGCCATAACTACTCCTTAACAATTATCAATATAATACAAAGAGCTCTTACCAACAACTGCATAGAATTTGAGTTATAATAGCATAGGAGGCAATCATGAACGTTGGAATAGTAGGATGCGGTCACATAGCATCAGCAATAGCAATTACATTGAAGTCTATAGAAACAATAAAAATACTAGGAGCTGCTAGCCGAAAGCTAGAGAAAGCAGAGTCATTTGCAAAGGAATATGGTATAGAAAGAGCCTATGGCTCATATGAAGCTATCATGAGAGATAAGGACATAGACATTGTTTATATCGCAACACCAATGAGTGAGCACTATAGCAATATGATGCTAGCACTTAAATATAGCAAGCCATTTATTACAGAGAAATCCTTCACTGTGAATTCAAAGGAAGCCGAAGAGGTATTGAAGCTTGCAAAAGAGAAGAAAGTATTTGCATCAGAGGCTATATGGACTAGATATATGCCATCTAGAAGAATGATAAGAGAGATTATAGATAGCGGGAAAATCGGAAAGGTATCATATATAACAGCAAACCTCTCATATAACATCAAGGATAAGGAAAGGATAAAGAACCCTAAGCTTGGAGGCGGTACTCTTCTAGATATCGCAATCTACCCTCTCAACTTCGCATTGATGGCTGAGGAAGGGATTGAGGTAAAATCTATTATCGGAACATGCGTAAAGAACGAGCTCGGAGCAGATATAAAGGACTCAATAATAGTAAGCTTCTCAGATGGTGTAGAGGCTCTGCTCTTTTCAGATGGCACAACAGACTCTGATAAGCGTGGCATGATCTATGGCACAGATGGCTATATTGAGGTTGAGAATGTGAATAATCCAGAATGCATTAAGGTATATTCCAAGGGCCGAAAGCCTGAGCTATTAGAGACAATAGACATAAATAAGCTTGTAAATGGCTATGAATATGAGTTTATTGAATGTAAGGAAGCATTAAAGAGCAATAAGCTTGAATGCTCTTCAATGCCTCATAATGAGACTATAAGAGTGATGAAGCTTATGGATAAGCTAAGAGCTGATTGGGATATAAAGCTAGGATCCGAAATAAGGCTTAATCTATAATAAGAATATTATTCATGTAGACTACATACACACAAATTCTAAGAAAGGTGTGATTTAAATCACATTTTTCTTATTTTTAATGTGATTTCATATAGTTCTTATCAAATA
>CAVHSB010000105.1:0-440 GCA_963638635.1 Flexilinea sp. | reverse complement strand
TATTTCAACTTTGACAGAAATGAAGAATACAAGCAATTCTTCTCTTTAACAAAAGATGTAAAAAGAATACTTTCTAATCTTGCAATATCAAGTGGACAGAAAATAACAAAAAACACTCTCATAATCTTTGATGAAATACAGGAATGTCCAGATGCACTTAATTCGCTTAAATATTTCTGCGAGGATGAGCCCGAATATTATGTAGCAGCAGCTGGTTCACTATTAGGACTGATGCTAACCTCTTCTTTTCCTGTTGGTAAAGTTGATTTTCTTAATATGGGTCCAATGACATATAGTGAATTCCTTAGTGCAGAAGGAAAGGATAACCTTGTTGAATATCTAGCTACTATAGACAGAATTGAAAATATTCCTGATGCAATCTTCAATCCACTAGAAGAGAAGCTTAAGATGTATTATATCATCGGAGGAATGCCCGAGGC
>CAVHSB010000104.1:0-6910 GCA_963638635.1 Flexilinea sp. | reverse complement strand
AGATTAAGCTTTTGTGCAACAATTATGTTGCATTTTAATAAAACGTGTTGCAATAAATGTTGCGTTTTGGTATATTTTTCCCGATTTGGAGACGAAATGAATAAAGTATTCCTAAAACTTAAAGATGGAAAAGAGTTCTCAGGCTATTCATTTGGCAAGGAAGCTGAAGAAGAAGTAGGAGAGGTTGTATTTAATACTGGTATTCCAGGATATCAGGAAATACTAACTGATCCATCATACAACGGACAGATTGTTTTATTAACAAGTCCGATGATCGGCAATTATGGTATTACTATTGAAGATATGGAGAGCAGTGGTGTTAAAGCTACTGCTCTTCTTGTGAGAAAGCTATATCGAGGCCCTGTAATGGATGGAAGACTTTCCTTGGATGAGTATTTAAAGAAGGAAGGTATTTCTGGAATTGAAGGCCTAGATACTAGAGCTCTCACTATATACATCAGAGAGTATGGAAGCCAGAATGGTGTCATATTCACTGAAGAGAATAGAGAGAAGGCTATAAAGAAGCTTGAAGCGTATAAAGATATTACAGAGCTTGATCTCATTGATGGCGTCAGCGTCAAGGAAGCTGTATATAATCCATCACTTGGTCCTGGCTTTCCTGCACCTCCAAAGAATCCAAGAAGACATTTTGCTCTCGTTGACTTTGGTGTTAAAAGAAGCATCATAAAGAATCTGTATCTTAAGAATGTAGCTGTTACATTGATGCCTCATGATGCTGCAGCTTCTGATATTTTGGCTGTAAAGCCAGATGCCTTATTCCTATCTAATGGCCCAGGAGATCCAGCATATTTAAAAAGGGAGATTGAGGTTATAAAGAGCCTTGTCGATAGGCTCCCTATAGTTGGAATATGTCTTGGACATCAATTAATTACACATGCACTTGGCGGAAATACGGTAAAGATGAAGTTCGGGCATCATGGATCAAATCATCCAGTTAAGGATTTAAAGAGCGGAAGAGTATTCGTAACTGCACAGAACCATGGCTTCATGACAGCTCCAGAGTCGATTCCAGAGGATGCTGAGATATGGCTTATAAATGCAAATGATGGGTCCATTGAAGGACTTGTTTCAGAAAAGCATAGGGTAATGTCTGTTCAATTCCATCCTGAGGCTGCACCTGGACCTGAGGATGCACTATATATCTTCGATAAATTCATTGAGGTGAGCTATGAAGCGTAATGATATACATCACATATTGGTTTTAGGATCTGGTCCTATCGTAATCGGACAGGCATGTGAATTTGACTATTCTGGCTGTCAGGCAGTTAAGGCACTCAAGGAGGAGGGCTATGAGGTATCTCTTGTTAACCCTAATCCTGCTACTATGATGACGACACCAGATCTTGCAGATCATATCTTCATGGAGCCTCTTACTGTTGAGTATGTAGAGGAAATCTTCAAGACAATGAAGATCGATGCGATTCTCTCAACTATGGGTGGTCAGAGTGCACTTAATCTTACTATGGCACTATCAGAGAAGGGCATACTTGATAAATATGGCGTAAAGATCATAGGTGCTACTGCTGAAGCTATTAGAAGAGCAGAGGACAGAGAAGAGTTTAAGAAGATTGTTGAAAAGGTAGGTCTTGAGAGCGCAAAGAGCGGCATAGCTCATAACCTAGATGAAGCTAAAGCAATTAGAGAGTATATCAATCTTCCAATAATCATTAGACCTTCCTTCACTCTAGGAGGAATGGGTGGCGGAATAATAGAAAGAGACGAGGACTTTGATGAGATGGTAAGCCATGCACTCTCTATTTCTCCTGTATCTGAGGTGCTTCTTGAGGAATCTCTTCTTGGCTGGAGAGAGTTCGAGATGGAGGTCATGAGAGATAAGAATGACAATGCCATCATCGTATGCTCTATTGAGAATATAGATCCAATGGGTGTTCATACAGGTGACTCTATCACTATTGCACCTATTCAGACTCTTACCGACAGAGAGTATCAGAGGATGAGAACTGCATCTATTGAGATACTTAGAGCTGTAGGAATAGATTGCGGTGGTTCCAATGTTCAATTTGCACTTTCTCCGGACCATAAGAGAATGATAGTCATTGAGATGAATCCTAGAGTATCAAGATCTAGTGCTCTAGCAAGTAAGGCTACAGGCTATCCAATTGCAAGAATCTCTGCAAAGCTAGCTGTTGGCTATACTCTTGATGAGATTGAGAATGATATCACAGGTGAGAGTGTATCATGCTTTGAGCCAGCTTTGGACTATGTTGCAGTCAAGGTTCCTAGATTCGAGCTTGAGAAGTTCCCTCTAAAATCATCTGCCCTTGGCACTCAGATGAGAAGCGTCGGTGAGTCATTAGCTCTTGGCAGAACAGCGCTTGAAGCTCTTAACAAGGCAATAAGAGCATCTGAGCAAAAGAGAGAGGGCTTAGAGGTATTGGATAGAGCTAGATTCGATGTAGATAATCTTCTTCTATGTGCACATCCATATAGACTCTTTGCTCTATATACAGTTATCAAGGAAGGCTATGACGAGCTTGAAGAATTATCCAGAAGGACTGGATATGATATCTATTTCCTTTATCTGCTGAAGGAGCAGGCAGAGCTTGAAAAAAGGCTTGAGACTGAAAAACTTGATGCTGATTTGTATCTTGAAGCTAAAAGAGCAGGGATATCTGATAAGCATATTGAAAAGTTTTCTAAGGCTTCACTTCCATCCATCAAGGCTCAGCGTCACTATGTAGATACATGCGCAGCTGAATTCAAGGCCAGAACTCCATATTGCTATTTGACCTATGGAGAGGAAGAAGAGGGTGAGGAACTATCTGGTGATAAGGTAATCATTGTTGCATCTGGTCCAAATAGAATAGGACAGGGGCTAGAGTTTGATACCTGCTGCACGCTTGCATCAAAGGCCTTCAGAGGCCTTGGACGTAAGACGATAATGATCAACAGCAACCCTGAGACTGTATCTACAGACTATAGCTCCTCAGATAGACTATATATTGAGCCACTTACTTCCGAGTCAGTTTTGAAGGTAATGGAGGAGGAGAATTGCAATAAGGTAGTGCTTCAGCTTGGCGGTCAGACTCCTCTTAATATGGCTAAGACCTTGAAGGAGAAGGGTGCTGAGATAATTGGAACCTCCCTGGAGTCTATAGATGAGAGTGAGGATAGAGGACTATTCAGTGCTCTTGTCAAGGAATTAGGACTTAGACAGCCAGAGAACAGAAGCGCAAGCGATAGATCAGAGATTAAGGAGAAGGCTCATGAGATAGGCTATCCAGTTCTTCTTCGTCCTTCCTTCGTGCTTGGTGGAAGAGGAATGTTCATAGTCTACGATGATGAGGGGCTTGAAGACTTTTTAGAGCGAAATCAGAATCTATTGATTTCAAAGGAAGCTCCAGTTTTGGTCGACCAATTTCTTGAGGATGCCTTTGAGTATGATCTTGATGCTATATCTGATGGCGAAAATCTATACATTGGCGGTATTGTTCAGCATATTGAAGCTGCTGGCATACACTCAGGAGATAGTGCTGCAGTATTCCCTCCATATAAGTCAAAGCCTGAGGTTTTGAAGGAGATGCGAGAGTGGACACTCAAAATTGCAAGAAGACTCAAGATCAAGGGCCTTATGAATATGCAATTTGCAGAAAAGGATGGAAGGCTGTACATAATTGAGGTTAATCCTAGAGCTAGCAGAACTGTGCCATTCATCTCTAAATCAAGTGGTGTAGATCTTGTTGAGGCTGCTGTAAAGGTATGGAATGGTATGGATCTGAAAGCACAGGGCCTTGTATCAGATAGAGAATCAATTGGCGAGGGTCATCCAATTACAGGCTGGGCCATTAAGGAGGCTGTATTCAGCTTTGATAGATTCTTGGATGTTGATCCTCAGCTTGGTCCAGAGATGAGAAGCACTGGAGAGAGCATAGGATACGGAGAGAGCTTTGGAGAAGCATACGCTAAGAGCCAGGCATCTGCTGGCAACAGGCTTCCAAGAAAGGGCAGAGTCATAATAAGCGTTAACAACAAGGACAGAAAGACAATTGCTCCTATAGCCAAGGGCCTGAGAGAGCTTGGCTTCGAGATTCTTGCAACTCGTGGAACTGCAAGAGATCTCTATAATGAAGGAATCCTTACAGGTATTGTCAATAAGGTGCATGAGGGGCATCCGAATATTGTAGACTTCATAAGTGAGAGAAAGGCAGATCTTATCATCAATACTCCAATGGGCTTCCATTCAAGAACAAGCGATGATGATATCAGAAGTGCTGCTATGCGCTTCCATATTCCATATACAACAACTACCTCTGCAGCCTCTGCTGCTTTGGAGGCTATTAGGTATCTTGAAGCTAATAGTCCTAAATCGAGAGAGCTTCCGAAGAAGTAAAAATACATTTCTCCTCCTGTTTGTATTATCATATAGATAGGAGGAGCTATGGAACTTCTGCTTAAACATATTGCTAAGGTTGAGAATGCTGCAGTTGAGATAAACAGCGTAACAGTTATTGCAGGCTATAATGGATCTGGTAAGACTACTATATCCAAGGCGCTTTATTCGTTATTAGAGGCTTCATCTACAGTTTCTGTAGATATAGATAGAATCAATAAGACATTGAATGAGTCATATAGCGGACAGGTAATAACCTCTCTATCCTCTGACGATAGCCTTCTGATGCTCAGAGATGGAAAGGACAATATTACTCTTAGCCTCAATAAGAAGGGCTTTTCAGTATCCTCGTTTGCTCCTATTGGCAATAGGTACTCAAAGCTCTATTTCAAATCTCCTTCAAGATGGATAGATAGCTTTTCAGATTCTCTTTATAGAGAATTGGAGAAGCCTCCGCTAGAGGAGGAGAGTGAGCTCTCAAAAAGATACAGATCGCTTCTTGAGGAGTATGCGAATGGATCCATATGCCTAGAGAATGGCAAGCTCTATTATAAGGACTTTGACTTTCCAACGCTTTTAGTAGAGCTTTCTAATACCTCATCGGGTGAAGAGATCCTGACAGAGCTTGGAAGATTATTCCTGAATGGCTCCATAAATGAGAATTCAATTGTTATAATAGATGAGCCAGAGACTAATCTGCACCCAGAAAAGCAGGTTGCACTTGCAAGAATAATCGCTGCTTTAGCTATAGAGTTTGGTATCAAATTCCTATTATCATCACATAATATATATTTCATTAGAGCTCTTGAGGTCGCTTTCTCAGAGGAAGAGGAGACAGAGCATAGATTCTATCTTATGAGAAGAAGCTCAGGACCTCTTTATTCATCTGAGGATGTAACAAATAATATAGAGGCTATATATCATGAGCTATATGCGCCTATGGAGAACCTCTAGATGATTGAACTTGAGAAGTACCTGTCAAGCTTTAAGAAAACCAGCTGGGATCCTATGAAGGGAGAGTCCTTGATAGATGATGATATCTATCCTATTTATAACTTCGATGAGATTACTACAGCTATTTGCAGGTCTTGGCGAATGGGTGAGAATCTATCATCCTGTGATGGGCTTGTGATAAGAGATGATATGATTTATCTCATTGAATTCAAGAATCAGAAGATGATGAATATAGATAAGAGGATACTCTCAAAAAAATCCTTTGACTCGCTTTATCTTCTTATTCAGGCTCTTTATCCAGATAAGAGCATTGAGCAATTGAAGGATCATATAGTTCTCTATGTTGTTCATCTTCAATCAGATTCCAGGTCCTTTGATATGTTCAAGGATAAGGCGGCCTCCTTTGCAAAGGAGAGGCATCCTGTTGACTTTGGTCTTTCAAAATACAGGGAATTCTATAGTGATGTATATACTGTTGGAAGGGCAGAGTTCATAAAGAAGCATCTACCGAAGATTTATAACTAACTCTTTATTATAGTAAAAGTTAGACATATTATGACTGAAAAAGACCATTAACGATTTTGTCATTTGGTATTATCTTTGCATTTGAGGTGATATTTATGATAACAAAAATCAATATAAAGAATTTCAAGGGGATTTATGATCTTACCTTTTCTCCTAAGAATAACAATGCCTTTATCTATGGAGAGAATGGTAGCGGCAAGAGTGCTTTTGTTGATGCTCTCTATTTTATCTTCAAATCTGTAAGGACAATCTATGATGAGAGAAGAGTTTATTCCCTTCCATCTCGGGTTCAAGGCTTTTATCCTGAACTCTCTTCAGATGATTTAAGGTTCCGGATACAGAATGAGAATGAAAACCTATGTGAGATGCTTAGAGACTCTCATAGAATCAACTCTGCAGATGGTCCTTCATTTACGCTAGAGTTTGAACGAAATAACGTTAATGGGTGTTATTTTCTTTTGTTTGATTTGGATAAGATAAAGAAGGAGTCTCTTATTATTGATGGTGTAAGAGCCTTTGAAATTGAAGGTGAGAATGTATTCATCAATAGTAAGGTTGTTACAGATGAGGCTTATAGAAATGAGCTTAAGGAGAGAGTGTGTAGCTCATATGGTGCTAATAGCCTGATGTCTATTTTATATGCAGATATAAAAGGCACAAGCATGAACTACTATAGATGCAGGATATCTCATGAGCTATCAGAGATAATTGATTTCTTCTCATCTGTTTCTCTCTTGAGTGATGATAAAAGGATTGCTCCGATGCTCTTTGGCTCAGGTAATCTTATATTGGGCTATTCAGATTTTCTTGGTAAGAAAGAGCGTGATAACCTCATTAAGCTAATGGAGTACTATCGTCCATATTTATTGCCAGCCTATTCTAAGATCTTCTATAGAACCTTTA
Source organism: Flexilinea sp. (assembly GCA_963638635.1). Classification (GTDB taxonomy): domain Bacteria; phylum Spirochaetota; class Spirochaetia; order Sphaerochaetales; family Sphaerochaetaceae; genus Ornithospirochaeta. The sequence goes on along the minus strand of CAVHSB010000104.1, from coordinate 156 downwards.
TAGCAAGCGGAAGAGAGATGTATGAGCTAATGCTTGAGAAGAATGGCATGATAATTCCTCTATCATTTGAAAGCAAGGGCATTAAAGCATTGTTTGAGATCTTCCCTTACTTTCTATCTGTGCTTCTTGGCGGAGTTTCCATCATTGATGATTTTG
>CAVHSB010000103.1:0-6942 GCA_963638635.1 Flexilinea sp. | reverse complement strand
AGATGCCCTGTTCCTTGCTATATAGGACTCAGAGAAGGCTAGCCTTTTGTGTCTCATTGCATCCCTCTCCCTTATAAGAGGAATAAGTCTTGGGTGATCTTCTCTTACTGTACCGGTATTATCAAGTGCGAATAGGATCTCATCCCGAAGCTCTATATCTTCTCTTTTTACATCCTCTTCACGTCTTAGAAACCTCATTACCTGAAAATATGAATCAAGATATTCTCCTGCATTTCTTATATTGAAGCCATCAATATCTCTATGCGATTTTGTCACCTCATCAAAGAGCGGCTCAATATCTGGAAACAGAGATAGCGGCTCTGAGCCTTCAAGATAGTTCATATATGTATCTATCGTCTCATAGCGTCTATTTATGCAATCTGCATCACTCGATATTGCATCAGGGGCAATAAGCTCTCTTCCTTCCTTTGACAGAGAGTATGACTTTATGATTGAGAGGACCTTATCCAGCTCTATATTCTCAATTGCTCTTTTTTCCAATTCCATTTCGTCTTAAGTATTTAGGCCTTCTTTCCTCTAGGCTCTGAAGCATTCTGAGATAGCTTTCATACCTATCTTCGTTTATCTTACCACTCTCCAATAGTCTCACAGCCTCGCATCCAGGCTCTCCTCTATGAAGGCAGGTTGAGTACATGCAATGAAGGTCTCTGAGCTCTGGAAATGAGTTCTGGACCTCATCCATATTCTCAAAGGGAATGAGTATCTCTCTAACGCCAGGAGTATCGATTAAACTGAAGTCATCACCTTCAATATAGAGTGCATGATTAGTCGTATGCTTTCCTCTATTATACTTCTCAGATACATCTCCTGTTCTTTGATCAGCCCCTATAAGCCTGTTTATAAGAGAGCTCTTACCAACTCCGCTTTGGCCCACAAAGGCAGTAGTCTTTCCCTTAAGGTATGCCCTTACCTCATCTAGCCCCTCTCCTGTCAAGGCTGAAGCGGCTACAATATTGTATCCAAGCTTATGATAGAGTGCCCAGCGTTCAAACTCATCCTCAGTCAGTCCATAATCTGACTTATTCATGATAAGAAGAATATCTGCTCCCTTATTTGATGCTATTGCCCTATCTACGAATCTTGGCCTGAATGGCGGTGACTCTGCAGATAGCACTATTGCTGTCTGATCCTGGTTTGCGCATATTACCTGATTCAGCTCTGCCTTAGTATTCCATCTTGTAAAGGAGCTCCTTCGAGGCTCTAGCGCTGTAAGAAGTGCCTCATCAGCTGAATAGCATTCGCCTATTGCGATATCCCCTACAGCTACTGGATTATATTCCTTGACATCGCTTTTGAGTATCTTGCCTTTTAAGATGCATGTATATAGCCTCCCATCATCTAAGGAAAGTGCCTTATATACATTATTGATAGATCTTCTTATCTCGAAACGCATAGGTCTACTCTATCACATCGCTTTCTTGACAACTAGATGAAAGAAGAAGAAACTCTCAATATGTTCTCAAACGAAATATGCCATAAACCCGGATGCCATATCTACGCACTCAAGGGCTCTCAATATTGCTTTTTGCATAGCAATGACAAGGAGAAGGCAAGGCTGGATGTGATAGCTGACCTTATAAGCAATAAGAAGACATATGACTTATCGATTGTCGGAGCTGAGTTCAAGGATCTTACAATTGAGAACAAGACCATATCTGGGTCAAACTTCGCATTCTCTGTCTTTGACAGATGTGTATTTAAAAATACAACTATAGTAGCATGCTTCTTTGACTTTGCGCTGTTCAGGGATACAGAGTTCATAGACTCTGAAATACGCTACTCTGTATTCTCTGGCTCTATGTTCTTCAACTCCAGAATCAATGGCTGCACAGCAATACACAACAACTTCATAGGACTAGATTCCTATGATTCAGATTTCTCTCATAATGATTTCTACCATTCAAGCTTCTCAGTCTCCAAGATGCTCTATTCAAAGATGGAGGATTGCAATCTCAAAAGAGCTGATTTCTCAAACTGCCTATTAAAGGAAGTATCCTTCAGATACTCAAACCTGGATGAGGCGTATAGAAGAGAAGAGGACTACTTCATATGATAATCCATTCATTGTTCTCACCTTCAATGCTATCTAACATATATATGGTCCATAATGATAGGAATGAGCTTATAATCATTGATCCAGCAGAGATAACTGAGGAGATGATCTTGTATATAGAGGAAAAGGGACTTGATCTCAAAGGCGTGCTATTAACACACCTCGATAAGGATCATATAGCGGGGCTTCTGACTCTAGAGAAGATCTACACCTTCCCCTTCTACTCTTTCAGGAAAGCAGAAGAGAGCATATCGATAAAGGTAAATCCTGGAGAAGAATTTCCAATAGGCTCCTTCTCTATTCTTCCGATCCAGATTCTAGGGCACTCTGATGACAGCATAGTCTATAAGATCGAGAATGCGCTTTTCACTGGCGATACGCTATATGCCGGCAAAATAGGAAGCACAGATAGCTACCTTAAAAAGGAGATGCTCAAGAAAGAGATAAATGAGAAGCTTATGATTTTTGAAGACAACACTCTTATATTCCCAGGTCATGGACCTACATCAAAGATAAGAATCGAGAAGTTCTTCAATATAGACCTAATCACATCTGAGGCATCGTATCTGTAGCATCCATTCCAAGAGCATCCATTACTAGCTTGAACCGCTCCGGCAGCCTTGATGAGAATGACATCTTCTTTCCAGTTGCTGGATGTGCAATAGTGAGCTTGGCGCTATTTAGCATAAGCGTAGCATCTGGGAATCTGCTATCCCTCTTTGAGTAGATAGGATCTCCAAGCACTGGGTGCATGATAGATGACATATGAACTCTTATCTGGTGCGTTCGCCCTGTGAATATCCTGATTTTAAGAAGCGAATAGCCATTTTTAGAGCATAGCACTCTGTATTTTGTCAGTGCGCTCTTTCCCTCGCTCTTATTGTCTGTGACAGTAAACCTCTTTCTGTTTTGAGGATCCCTCTTTATTCTCTTATCTATTTCCCCTGTAGGTATTGAGAACTCACCCTTTACTAATGCTATATAGTATTTCTCATTAGTGTGTTCAGCAAATTGAAGAGAAAGATTCTTAAGCGCATTGTCATTCTTTGCAATTACCATCACGCCCGATGTATCTTTATCGAGCCTATGAACAATTCCAGGCCTTATATCATCATCCCCAACAGAGAAGTCATCGCCATACATAGAAAGCAGCGCATTTGCAACAGTGCCATTAGCGCATCCAGAGCCGGGATGCACGCTCATCCCCTGAGCCTTATCTATTACAAGGATGTCATCATCCTCATAGAGTATATTAAGATCCAAAGCCTCTGCCTCTAATCCCTCAAATACCTCTTCATCATACTCTATAGCTACCTCATCGCCATTCTTTATCTTCTGGCTCTTCTTTGCACTCCTTCCATTAACCTTAAGCGATGTTCCATCCTTAGAGAAAACAGAACGAGATATCGATAGTGCTGATGCTGCTATAGCATCTAAGCGCCCATCTGAGTCACATATAAAGCTATATGAATGATGCTTAATCATCTGTGACCTTGCCAATGATCCAGTCAGTAAGTGCTATAAGCGTTGCAACTGATGCAGCTCCTGCAACCTGATACAGAGTCTCAGTCGTAGCGCTTTGAGAAGGCATTCCGAAATTCTTTGCAAGTGTATATACTCCAACAGACAGAGGAAGAGCAATTACAAAGGATCCGAAGAATATAGACTCCGCACGTCTCAATTCCATAGACCACTTAGGAAACTCTCCCTCTTCATACGGAACATATTCATACTTCACAGGTGTTGAAGTAAGCGGTGATGAAAAGACAGAATACATTGTAAGAAGAAGCATCAGGAAAACTATTAAACGACGCATGTATAGTCTCTCTCCCCGAATATCAGAGTCCCTATTCTGACCTCAGTCGAACCGCACTCTATAGCATCCTCATAATCTCCGCTCATTCCCATAGATAAGACAGATATAGGATATTCCTCTTTCATCTCATCAAAAAGAGCTCTAGTTCTGAGAAATGCCCTTCTGTTCTTATCTCTATCTCCGCCAAGTGGTCCTACTGTCATTATACCAAGCACTCTTACATTCTTGAGATTAGCTGCTGCAGAAAAAGCCTCAGCAACCTCACTCTCGCATGCAAAGCCTGATTTATTCTCCTCTCCTGAGCTGTTGAACTCAAAGAGAATATCCTGGACCTTGCCTATCTTCTCAGCCTCCCTGCTGATCTTATCAAGAAGAGCTAATGAATCTACAGACTCTATTCTATCAAAGAAGGAGACAGCCTTCTTTACCTTATTCGATTGAAGCTGCCCGATCAGATAAACCTTCTTAGCTGCAAACTTATGCATGGCCTCCTGGACTCTGTTCTCTCCGAATATCCTGGCACCCTCATCATAAGCATCAAGCACACTCTCATACGTATGATTCTTTGAAACAGCTACAAGCACCACATCGCTATCAAGCGCCTTTACCTTCTCTTCCTGCTCTTTATATTTTGTCATTAGCGTCTCTCTTTGATGTTATTCTTAACCTTTGCAGCCTCAGTCTTAAGCTCGTTCTTAGCCTTCTCTATAGAAGACTTAAGACGCTCAAGCTGAGCTCTTGTCTCTTCGCTTTTTGCTGTAGCTGATGGGAATGCCTTGAGAATATGAGCATTGGCCTTTCTGATCCTTTCTCTGTTCTTGAGAGTCTCCTCTGCATATCTTCTCTTAAGTTCCTCAGAAGCTTCTCTCTTGCCTTCAACGATAAGAGCCTTGATTCGCTCTTCATTTTCCCTAGCCTTCTCTCTAGCCTCCTTGAGCGCTGCCTTGAATGCATTCATCCTTATTACGGATAGAGTGCAATCTACAGACATTATTAGTATTATAGCCTCTGCCAGATAATGTGTGACCTCTGAAGGGATTTTATCCAGCATCACATTAAGCTTCTGCTCTGCAATGTATACGCAGGCAAGCCCCATGATGCCAAATAGAGTTGAATTCAAAAGACATACCCTGCCTTTGATATTTAACAGCTTCTTTGAGTAATCCCATAGCTTGATATCGAAAAGCTTCTCTAAGCCCCAGGAGCCAATATATTCAACAATGGATGTCAGTATCATGCCCAGTACGAATACCAAGACTGGATAGTTAGCTACTGGTACAAGGAAGATCTTAACAACAAGACCTCCAAAGCCATATATAGGCAGGTATGGTCCATATAAGAAGCCTCTGTTAACAAGATGATGCTGACCAACTGAACAATAGATAACCTCAGAGATATATCCGATTACTGAGAAGATCAGAAATGTGATAACAAGATTGTCGAAATACATGAAATCTCCTTTGTTATAAAAAAAGAGCCAGATTTTAGTCTGACTCTCAATGGAGGATATAAGGATTGAACTTATGACATCCTGCTTGTAAGGCAGGCGCTCTCCCGCTGAGCTAATCCTCCGCAACGATGACTACATTAAACTTTTCTCAAAAAAGAGTCAACATACTTTTAAATTTTTTTTAAAAATTTTCTTAAATGAAGTTAAGAAGCTTTTCCTTATTCTCCAATTCTATTAAATCATCAAGTGCTTTTATAGCACTTTCTGTCAACGTAACAATAGACTCGAGCATCTTATCTACGGTTGCCATATCTGGATCGACTAATGCCTCAATAGCCTTATTAGCAGCTGCATCTATTGCGCTGACTGTAGCTAGAATCTCATTAGCCTCTCCCTGATGGCGGCCATCATCATATACATATACAAGCACAGACTTCCTGATCTGGCTTCTCATCTTCTTAAGCTTCTTGAAATGTACGATCGTTATACCGCCACTGACGTTTTTAGCTGTGTACATGGCTCTCATTTTTGAGACAAAGGATTTAAGCCTTACCGATCTCTTCTTAGCATGTATCAAAGGCGTATTAGATACTCCCATAAGATATGAGATGATATCGAGGGCAAAATAAACAATAAGCAATACAATAGTTATGCTTATAAGATTATAAAGAGATTCTGATAAGGCTTCGCTCATGACTTTCTCTCCTCTCTGTTGCTTATAGTAAGCTGTGGATAGCAAAGCTCTACGCCATCCTCGTCAGCACATCTTACAAGAGCCTCTGTCAATGCAAACTTAACGCCCCAATAATCTCCATTTGCTACATGGACTCTTAAGCGGAATATCAGCTCAGAGTCCCCTACCTCTGTAAGCATTACAGCTGGCTTTGGGCTCTTCAGCACCTTGGAGTTGCTCTTAGCTACCTTAAGCATCATTGCCTTGACCTTATCTATGTCATTGTCATAGTCTACGCCAAAATCAATATCTATTCTTCTAGTTGGAGATGATGAGAGATTTATTAGATTAGCTGAGAATATCGTCTTATTTGGAATGACTATCTTCCTGCCATCAGCGCTCATCAAAATCGTATGGAAAAGATTTACTTCCTTTACAGATCCTGTATTGCCATCAATCTCTATGACATCACCAACACCAAAGGGATGTATTGATACAAGCATAAGGCCACTAGCGACACCGCTTATGATATCCTGGACAGCAAGGCCTATTGCCAAAGTAACTGCAGATAGAGCTCCTACCATTCCATCAAGTGGAATATCCAATATTGAAAGACAATAAAAAAGAATCGCTAAATAAGAAACTATACGAAGTATTGCTATGATGAACTTAACAAGAAGCCTATCAATAGCACTTTCAAGAAGAGTTCTCTTAACTATTTTAAGCAGCTTCTTTACTATTGCAGAGCCCAATACTACAACAACTACCACTGTTATGATATTGAACCCTGAATTTTCAAGAAAAAGCTGTATCTGATTGTAGAAATCCATAGCTTCAGTCTTGGTTTATCTTATCTAAATCAAATAGATTGTAGTCGACATCTGGGAATATGGCATTTCTATTCTCACTCTTGATAAGCCATTCAGTAT
>CAVHSB010000102.1:0-6978 GCA_963638635.1 Flexilinea sp. | reverse complement strand
GCATAGATCAAAAGCACTTCCTTTCTACCTTTAAGCCATAGCTGGTGCAAAAGAGAAGGAAGAGCATATACATGGTCAATATGCTCATGGGAGTAGAATACAGCCTTCAGATCATTATCAATTAAAGCTATATTAAGATTTCCGGAAGTATCAATTAAGATACTCCCAGAATCACTTTTTAAAAGTATTGATGTATTAGATGCAGACTCGTCCTGAATGCTTCCAGAGCATCCTAGAAAGCAAATAGAAAAACTCATTTAGCTTTACCTGTCTTCCTTCTTTTGATGATTGGTACAACTATAGTCAATACAGCTATTATGATGAATATCCAGCATATAGGCTTTGTGAAGAATGTCAGATAGTTACCACCTGCAAGCTTAACTGCTCTTCTGAAGTTCTCTTCAAACATGCTACCAAGAATCAAACCAAGAACAATTGGTGCTATTGGATACCCATCCTTCTTGAAGAAGTAACCAACAATACCCATTGCCAATGAAATGCCCATATAGTAAATACCTGTAGATACAGACTGGCCAGCAACTGCAAAGGAGCCTACATAGGAAAGAACAAGAATAATAGGCAGGAGGATTTTCTGTGAAATCAGAAGAATCTTTGGATATACTCTGACACCAGCTAACTGAAATATAGCCATGAATATATTCGCAATGAACATTGTTACGAATATTGCATATACAAGTGGCATATTCTGCTGGAATAGCTGGAAGCCTGGAGTAACGCCCTTGATCATAAGCGCTCCAATAAGAACAGCAGTAGCTGCATCACCTGGAATTCCAAGAGCTAATGCTGGTATAAGAGCACCACCTGTTACAGCGTTGTTTGCAACCTCTGGAGCAAATACACCTTCGAGACATCCTGTACCTGGCTTTTCAAGCTTGCCCTTACTGGCTTCACATATTCCTTCTGCAGCATTTCTTGACATGAATACAGCAATTGAAGCACCTGTTCCTGGAATTGCTCCAACAAGAGTACCGATTCCAAGGCTTGAAAGAATAATCTTCCACATATCCCTTATTTTCCTGAAAGGAGGGAATATCTTATCGATCTTTGCATCTATCGGCTTAGCTTGAGGCTTTGTAAGATTTGAAAGCTCAAAGAATACCTGGCTGACGCCATAAAGGCCAATAAGCGTTGCAGTAAGATCTAAGCCCTTAGCAAGAGGAGTATGAGCAAAGTAGCTTGAGAATGGGATTCTGAGCTGTCCTGAGAATGGATCTGTACCAAGGAAAGCCAAAGCCATTCCAAAAGCACCCATCAGAAGTCCCTTCAGAATACTCTTGCCACTTACTGATGCGATTATAACAAGTCCAACAAGAGCTAGAGTGGTCTTCTCTGCAGGGCCAAAGGCAAGTGTAAGCTTTGCGATTAATGGAGAGAAGAATACCAGGAATACCAAGGAACCCATGCCACCGATAAATGATGCAACAACTGCCCCCCCAAGTGCTTCTCCTGCCTTACCCTTCTTAGTCATCAGAAGCCCATCTTCTACAGTTGCAATTGCATTAGGGTTTCCTGGAATACCTAGCAAAATTGCAGGAATGGATGCACCGCATACAGCACCGCAATAAACAGCTAGAAGCATACCGATTCCAGTTGCGGTTGGCAGCTGGAAGCTGATTGGCATAACTAGAGCTATTCCCATTGTAGCCGTAAGACCAGGAAGAGCACCTAGAATGATTCCAAGAACAGAGCCAAATGCACACCAGAGGATTGTTGATAGGTTCATTACCTGTCCAAGACCTTGAATAAATGCGTCCATATCCTTCCTCCTACCAATTGATGATTCCAGGTGCCATTGAAACCATGAAGAACTGCTTGAATACGATATATAAGAAAAGTGTTACAGAATATGAAATGAGTGAGCATATCATAAGGGACCTTGAGCTCTCTGTCTTTATCGTCTTCTTCTCAATGAAAATGAAAAGAAAGAGGAAAAGAGCAACGACTATGCATGCTATGAATGCTGTAACATTTGAATTTCCGAATATAGATGGTATCAGATTACGTCTGCCAAGACTTAATAGCGTTCTTGTTATATATCTGAATATTGTATATACAGCTATCGTCATAACCTCATTCAGCACTAAAAAAGCTACATGCTTAACAGGTGATGATTTCTCCTTACCTAGAGATGTATATAGATCTGTCAGAATGAAAAGCATAAGCGATGATGAGAGAACAAAGCCTAATAGCTTATGCAAAACAACATAAAGAATCGCAACAGCAAAGGTAACTAGGAATACCTTTTTTTCTTCTTTGCTTGCTTTTTCCCTCTGAGCAGGTCTCTCAGTTATCGTAATTGCAAGAAAGCCAAAGAACATGAAAACGGATAGCACAAGAGGAAGGAGCATTCCACCTGGATCTCCTCCTACGGTATCACCAATCATCTTACTGCTTCCATTAGATACTACATATATGAAATAGAGAAGAGAGATGATAGTAAGCACAAATGGTAACGGTTTAACTTTTTTCATTTGGAATACTCCTCAAAAGACGAAGGGGCAAAAGCACCCCTTCTTTTATAATGAATCAGATCTTGTAAAGACCAGCTTCCTTTAGAATTGGCTCATATTGAGCTATATAATCCTCATGAGCCTTCTTTGCAGCATCAAGCTTTGTAAACTGAGGTATGATTCCATTGTTCTTCATGAATGACTGGAAGCTTTGGCTATTGAAAGCCTTTTCTGCTGTATCAGCAAGCCATATCTTAACAGAATCAGGAGTTCCAGCCTTTACCATGATAGATCTGAAAGAGCCAGCTGGTACCTTTACATCCGGATAGCCTACTTCCTTGAGAGTTGGAACATCCTTGAGAACATCAAGAGCACTATGCTCATCTCCAAGAATCACTAGAGGTCTGAAGTTATCGATATTAGCAACAACTTCGCTCTGGCTGAATACGCCTACATCACAATGCCCTCCAAGAACAGAAGCAATCAGATCTGCTCCGCCATTGAATGGAGTTACGTTGAAAGTCTTATCAAAAGCAAGGTTTATACCTACACATGCAACACCTGTTGCACCCCCCATTCCGGCATTGCCAAATGAAATCTTACCAGGATTGGCCTTCGCAGCATTAACAAGATCCGCAAAAGAATTCCATGGCTTATCGACTCTTACTGCGATAATGAATGGATCGAGGTTCAGACCTGCGACATATTCCATATCCTGATAGCCCTTTGTAAGGCCCTGCATTGTTGCAGCAATTGTATGAGTGCCACCAGCTAGCAGAGTATAGCCATCAGCTTCTGAATTAAGTACCTCATTTGTACCTGTTGCTGTACCAGCTCCAGTTACATTAGTTACAATAAAGTTCTGGCCAGAGATCTTCTTCATCTCCTCTGCAAGAGTTCTGAAAATAAGGTCTGTTGAACCACCTGCAGCCTGTGGGCATACGATGGTAATTGTCTTTTCAGGATCTGGGTATGTGCTCTCTTCAGCACCCATAGCAAATAGACTTACTGATAAAAGCAGCAAGATCGATAATGTAGTTACAGCTCTCTTAAACATTATGTGTAACTCCTCCTTATAGTTATGAAACATGATTAGAAATCTATCGCTTCCAATATTGATGTTACCATATGTTTTCGTAAATGCAACATAAATAGCAAAGATTCTTTCATTTTTGAAAGTTGATTTTATTGAATAATCAATTTTTAAATCATTTCATTTTAATTTTAATAATGTTATTTTCTTAAATTACAATTAATAAATAAGATTTTGTTAAGTATTTATTAATATTTTCTAAATCGAAAGTGTTTTATCGAAATAGCAAGTCAACATTCGCCAATATCTCTTCTTTGACTTCAAGAATCAGATTGCTGCCCTTCTTTGATGCATATTGAAGAAGCTCTTTCCAATAAGGAATATATTTATATAGACTCTTATGAGAATCCACATAATAGCCGATTCTAGATTCATTAGAATGAAGATGCATTGACCTGACTTTTCCAGTATCAAGTATTCTTTTGGCTTCCTGCTGCAAATCAAAACCAAATACATAGCTATTGACCTCTAAATGACCAATATCTAGGCATAGCTCAAACCCATCCTCAGCAAGGCGTATGCATTCATCAGGAGAAAGAACCATATAGCCTTCTCTTGAGTTAAGATTCTCAAGAATCAGATTAAGGCCCATAGCTGAAATCTTAGCTTGAAGCCTCATGGCATTCTCTTCCATTATCTTGAACTTATCACAATATTCCTTGCTTTCAATATAGCCATGAGAGCATATGCCATTGTCCTTATCAATCAGATAGCTTCTAAGATCAAGTTTTTTTATCTGCTCAAGTCTTTTGTCGTTGTCAGAATAAACGAGGCCATCAATTAAATAGCCTGGATGCAATATGAGATTCTCTGCTCCAATTCTCAAAGCCAATTCAGCATCCTTAAAAATCTCACGCTCTGACCACTCATAAGCTCTAGTGGATGCAAGATTAGGGAAATATTCACGTCTTGGAGACAGAAGATGAATGCTGGCAACCCTCCCTTCAATCAAGGGAAGAACCTCCTTCAATTCTTCTTCACTTGATGAATATGATAGCTCAAACCAGCATTCTGGATATCTTTCTCTTATTGTCTTTACTGTTTCAATATCTTTTATTCCAACAAGAGAAATGCCCTTCTTATTCATTTGTGGTTATCACTTCAACACCCTGATTCTCTAAATACTCCTTGAAATCTGGTGTGATCTTATCTGTTATGAAGGTGTCAATATCGTCCCAATCAGCTGTTCTGCTGAAGGCACGCTTACCGTACTTAGATGAGTCAGCCAAGAACACAACCTTCTCAGCAGCCTTTATCATATGACGCTTAAGCTCGCTCTCATTAATAGAGGTTGAGGAGATCATATCCTCTGTATATGCAGCAGCACCCATGAAGTATATATCAACATTGATAGAGTCGACATCATTGTTGGCCATGGGGCCGATGATGCTCATGGACTCACGCCTCAATTGGCCGCCTATGACAGTGAGACCTACTACACTTTCCTTGGCCTTAAGCTCTTCAAGCAGTAGCAGATTATTCGTAACTACGTTTATCCTCTTCTCACCAAGATAGTCAGCTATCCTTGTCGTAGTTGAACCGCTATCAATGCTTATCGTGCTTCCGTCTCTTATTAGAGCCGCAGCCTTTGACGCAATAGCTCTCTTCTCATTCTCATATTCTCTCATGGTATCAGAGATGAAACGGATCTTGCTCTTCTTCTCGATTATCATAGCACCGCCATGTGTCCTGACGATCTCACCCTCTTCCTCAAGAGATGAAAGATCAGAGCGTACTGTTACAGCACTTACGCCTAAGCTTCTGGCAAAATCATCGACTGTCACATAGCTATTAGAGCCTAAAAGCTCAAGTATCCTTTTTCTTCTCTCTTTAATATCCATTGAGTCCTCAATACATTGCGTAGCCCTCTGCTACGTATCTATCAGTAATTGATTTTACTACATTATCAAGTCTTTCGCACTCGGCTTTATCATTCGATACGACCTCAAAACGACAAATATTATCCTCACTTCGTGAAATTCTAGATGCAACCTGCCCCCAGATCTTACCATCTAATCGAGATGAGCTATCGAACCTCTCTGGCAGATTGAATCGCATTAAGGTCGCGTCTAAATCAGAGCCATCATCCATGCTCTTAATCACAAGAGCACCAAGACCTCTCATCGCCTGCTCAACCTCGCCCATAACAGCTTCCATCTTCTCTGGGGCCTTATCAAAATGAATAGGCCACTCCCTTACTCTATATATGCTATTCTGAAGCTCATGTGCCCTCTTATATGCTTCAGGCTTTTCCTTATACGCCTTTGCCGTTATAAGAGAGAAGAAAAGAGTATTCTCTACAGATGCAAAGCCCTTAGAGAAGTCATCGGCATCATATGGGAAATTCATATAGTAATGTGCGGACTCCTCCTCTGCTGCAAAGTAGCCTTTTGTGCCATTCTCCAGCAGTTTGGCCTTTATGAAGGAATGACCGTTACGTATTATGTGGACATTGGCACCTCTTTTAGCTATCTCAGAGAGTGCAATGGGAACAGCCTTAACATCGGCATACACATCCATGCATTTACCTCCGAATATGCTCATAAGCTTTTCGATGATTATAGACATATTGAGCCCCGGTACAATCTGCTCTCCGTTACCAGCCATGAAATCGAGTCTGTCTCCATCTCCATCATAGCAAAGCCCAAAGTCATATTCTCCGCTCTTCATAGCATCCCTAGCAGGCTTTATCGAGTTCTCTATTATTGGGTTTGGATCCCCCTTTGGGAAGAAGCCGTTTGGAATTGAGTCTCTTACATCAATGCTGGCACCAGCTCTCTCAAAGGCTAATGCTATCTCGGCTGCTGCAGATCCATTCAAGGTCTCAATCATAATATTAAGCCCCCTCAAATCCCCCTCCTTTACACCAGCTAGCCTCATGGAGTAATTGATAAAGCTCTCTAGCTCGTTGACTATTATCAGGCGTCCCCTCTTTTCTGCCGCATTGCCTGACTTCCCTAGAGTATATAAATCCTTGATCATCTTGATTCCGCCCTCAGGACCACAGCCTAAGGCTATAGGAGATACATCAATGGATAATAGCTTGAGACCGATATAATCTCCTGGGTTATGGCTTGCAGTAACCATTATTCCAGCACTATCACGATGCTGCATGCATGTATAGTAGAATTGGCAGGTAGAGATCGGAAGAGGATTGAGATATACATCTATTCCGATATTCCTAAGAGCTTCAACAAGGCCTTCAGCTACCTCTGGCGCATAGAGTCGCGCATCTCGCCCTATTACTACAGATTTAGCCTTTACACACTCCTTGTAATATAGAGCCACTGCTTTATAGAGTCTTGACGAGATATCTTCTGTGAGGTTCTCAATCTTTGTTCTTATATCATATTGCTTGAACATGCCTAATTTAAGATCATCCATATAACTTTCCTTTTCAAAAGTATTATACAC
>CAVHSB010000101.1:4999-7157 GCA_963638635.1 Flexilinea sp. | reverse complement strand
ACCTATTACAATGCATTTAATGAGGATAGATACTCGACTATAGTATTCTTCACAGGAGTTGGCTATGTATTCTAAAAGGCTTTTGTTGATATGTTCTTCTCTCCTGTTATTTCTGCTGACAGCATGCTCATTTGCACTCTCTGATGAGTCTGTGCCTGGTAATGATGTTGCATTTGTAAGCTATACAGTTAGCTCTATTGAAAAGAAGACCTATTCAACAACCTACAGAGCCTATCTGAAGCTTACCTTCAAAAATAAATCAAATTCTTATATCTACACGAAGGATCTTACCTTGAAGAGTGAGGATTCTGTGTCTATATCTCCAATTAGCATGAAGTATTTAAATGGCTTAACATTCTTTGCATCTGGTTCAGTCTTTACAATTGGAGATGGTACTGATTTATACATAGATGTACCCGCCTCATATAGTAGTCAGGATTCTATTCCTATCTATTGGACATTCAAATCAGGTGAATGGGCTAGCATTGGATCTATCAATATAAAGACAAGTGATATATTTCCAACAGTTGTCAATAAGAAGGTTACGATAACAGAAAAAACAGATGATCCATATTTCACACTTCAAGGCTGTAAGCTTATAGCAAAGACTACATTATCTGATAATGATTCGTATGCTTATATAGATATATGCCTTAAAAGTGGTAAATCTCTATCAAACCCAAAGCTGACGTTATCAGCAGCTGGAACTGGCTATGATAGTGAAAATAGCTATTCATATTCCTGGAGTAAAACAACTGCTGGTAAATACTGGAACCTCGGATCATCCGTCAATGATAGTGAGACCTACAGAACAGATGCTTCTGGTGGATATAGGATAAAGATAAGCAAGGATAAGCATAATCAGCCTATTACTGTCAATTGGACTATAAGAGAGTTATACGGATCTTCTACAACGTATACAGGTTCGTTTGAATTTACACCTTAATTTTTGTTTTTTGATGAAAATAAGGCTAATAGATTAGATACTATAAAGAGGAGAGTAGCTATGCTTAAAAAATCTGTTTTTCTATTGAGTTTGGTAATGGTTGCGCTTTTGATGGGCTGTGCAACTAATAAGGGTGTTGAGCCAGTTAAGACAGAGATGATGCCTGAGACTAAGGAAGAGGTCATTGTTGATAAAACAGGCACATTGGATGCACCTTCCTGGGCTTTGTCAGATCCTTCTAATGATGAGTATAGATATGCATATGGTGTCAGTGATTACTCTGACCCAATCATTGCACTTGAGGATGCTGATCTCAATGCTAGAAGACTTCTCGCATCAGAAATTGCTAGTACAATCTCTGGCGCTGCTGATTCTGTTGCTAAGGCTCTAGGGAATGGTCAGAACGACCAGTCTTACAGAGAGTTTGTAAATAAGATCAGTGCTTCTATTGATGTTACTCTAGTTGGTTGCAAGAGAACTCAGACCTACTTCGCTAAAGATGGAAAGACTTGGGTTCAGGTTGGTATTCCTGTAAAGAACATCACAGATATGATGAATGCAACTATAGACAACATTCTTAATGCTAATCCAGAAGATGCTCCAAATGAGATGGATCTGAGTACATTCAAGAAGAAGCTAGATTCAATGATTTCAATTAAATAGTATGTTTGAATCTTTCAAAAAGGGGGATGAGAGTCTTTTTATAGACTCTCTATCTTCAATGATGATAAAAGAGAACGGCTCTGTGTTTAAACGCTATGCCAATCTAGCGAACATAGCTGCATCAATCTATGACTTTCTGGATGATATCAATTGGGCTGGCTTCTATCTTTTTGATGGCGATGAGCTTGTTTTGGGACCTTTTGTTGGAGAGCCTGCTTGTACCTTGATAAAGCTTGGAAGAGGTGTATGCGGTACTGCAGCAGAGAGTAAAGAGAGCATAATTGTTCCAGATGTCTCTAGCTTTGCGGGGCATATTGCATGCTCCTCTAAGTCGAGAAGTGAGCTTGTTGTTCCTATCATGAATGGTAATAAGCTTTATGGTGTTATAGATATTGATAGCCCTTCACTTGATAGATTTAAGGAATCAGATAGGCTTCTTATTGAGAGAATTGCTGAAGTAGTTTCAGCTCTATCTTGATAATCTTCTATCATTTGATTTATTATTTTCATAACAGCATAGACGAAGACGAGTAATCTTTGATTCTGCCT
>CAVHSB010000101.1:0-4989 GCA_963638635.1 Flexilinea sp. | reverse complement strand
CCGTCGAAAGATGGGTGAGAGATGCCTGGAGATAGAAGACGAAAACCACTTCCGAGCTGCATGCCTCAAAGGAAACGAGTATGGCATGCCGAGAACTCTCGTAAAAGGAAATTGAGCGTCCCTTTTGGGGAAGCAAGGTGGAACCGCGGAGCCTTTATAGCTTCGTCCTTGCATATTGTAAGGATGAAACTGTAAAGGCTTTATTTATTATAAGGAGAATAAAGATGGCTAAGGAAATTAACCTAGATGTGCTAAGACATTCAATGGCACATGTAATGGCTGAGGCTGTTTTAGAGCTTTTTCCTGAAGCTCAGATTGCTATTGGTCCAGCAATCGAGAATGGCTTTTATTACGATTTCGATCTTCCAAGAGCTTTGACAGAGGAAGATCTTGAGACAATCACAGAGCACATGAAGGCTATTATCAAGCAGGGTAAGCCTTTTGTAAGAAAAGAAGTAACAAGAGCAGAGGCTGCTGAGATTTTCAAGGATCAGAAATATAAGCTCGAGCTTCTTGATGCTATCCCAGAGGGAGAAGTTGTAACAATCTACAATCAGGGGGCATTTACAGATCTTTGCAGAGGCCCACATGTTGAGTCAACTAAGGATCTTTCAGCTGAAGGCTTTAAGCTTTTGAATATCGCTGGTGCATATTGGAGAGGTAAGGAAACTAATCCTATGCTTACTAGAATCTATGGTACAGCTTGGGCTAATCCAAAGGATCTTAGATTATATCTAGAGCATCTTGCAGATATTGAAAAGAGAGATCATAGAAAGCTTGGTAAGGAGCTTGATCTATTCTCACTTCATGAAGAGGCTGGTCCTGGTCTTGTTTATTGGCATCCTAGGGGAGCTAGAGTTAGACAGATTATCGAGGATTTCTGGAGAAAAGAGCATTACGAGAATGGCTATGAGATGGTTTATACACCTCATGTCGGTAAGAGCTGGCTCTGGGAGACTTCTGGGCACTTAGGCTTCTACAAGGATTCTATGTATCCTCCAATGGTTATGGATAAGGCTGATTACTATGTAAAGCCAATGAACTGTCCTTTCCATATCATGATTTATCAGAACAGCAAGAAGAGCTATAGAGATCTTCCATGCCGCTGGGCTGAGCTTGGTACTGTATATAGATATGAGAAGGCTGGTGCACTCCATGGCCTCATGCGTGTAAGAGGCTTTACTCAGGATGATGCTCACTTGTTTGTAACTCCTGATCAGATGGATGATGAAATCATGGAAGTACTACGCTTCTCTCTCCATATGCTTCACTCATTCGGCTTTGAGGATATTCATGCATATATCTCAACAAAGCCAGAGAAGTCTGTAGGAGAGGTTGAGAAGTGGAACGCTGCAACTGAGGCTCTTAAGAAGGCTGTTGAGAAGGAAGGTCTTTCTTATGATATAGATGAAGGCGGCGGTGCCTTCTATGGCCCAAAGATTGATCTTAAGATTAAGGATGCTATTGGAAGAGAGTGGCAGCTATCGACTGTACAGTTTGACTTCAACCTTCCAGAGAGATTCAAGATGACATTCGTTGATAAGGATGGCGTTGAGAAGAGACCTTACATGATACATAGAGCACTCCTTGGATCAATTGAAAGATTCTTTGGTGTTCTTTTGGAGAACTATGCAGGTGCATTCCCACCATGGCTTGCTCCTGAGCAGATCAAGATTATTCCTGTTGGGGAAGTTGCATTTGAATATGCTAAGTCCTTGGAAGCTAGACTCAAGAAGGAAGGATTCAGAGCCTATGCAGATCTCTCTGAAGAGAGAATGAATGCTAAGATCAGAAACGCTCAGAAGCTTAAGACTCCTTATATGCTGATTATCGGCGAAAAGGAAATGGCTAATGATACTGTTGCTATCAGATACAGAAGCGGCAAGCAGGTCAATGGTGTTTCAACAGCTGATTTCATCAAGGAAGTCAAAGAGACTGTAGAGAAAAAGGCTCAGATTTAATGACAAAAGACGAGGCTCTGAAGATATTAAAAGAGAGTGACCATAGAGTTGTGACGCTTAATCATATAAGCGCCACGCTTGGTTGGGATTTAGAGACCGTTATGCCTGAAAAGGGCTATGAAGAGAGAGGAGAGCAGCTTGCTCTTCTCTCTTCTTTGATTCATAAGGAGAAGGTTTCTCCAGCCTTAGAAGAGGCTATTGCAATTCTTGATGGAGCGAGTTTATCTATTGAAGACAATGCTCTTTTGAGAGTATGGAAGAAAGAGCTGAGAACATCAGTCAAGCTTCCTTCTTCTTTTGTTGAACGACTTGCGCTTACGACTAATAAGGCACACTCGCAATGGGCGGAGGCTAGAGAAAAATCTGATTTCTCTATCTTCTCTAGTGCTCTCTCTGAGCTTGTAGGGCTTGAAAGAGAGATGGCTGCTATCATAGGTGATGGATCCTATAATTCACTTTTGGATTTATACCTTGATAATTTAGGCGTTAAAGAGCTTGATGGAATATTCGATGATTTAGAAGAATCCATACACCATATTATGGATAGAAGTGATAAATCCATCGATGATAGCTTCCTATATAAGCCATATGAGGAGAAGAAGCTTCATGAGTTCTCAATAGATCTTATTGATAGAATGGGCTTCGATCACTCTAGGGCAGCTGTTGGCTTAACGCTTCATCCTTTTACGACTACCTTGGGCTCTGATGATGTGAGAATATCTACAAGGTACTCTGATGCATCACTAGCAGATCCTATATTCTCAATCATCCATGAATGTGGACATTCCTTCTATGAGCTTTATTCTGCTTTGAATGATAAAATCAAGGGCACATCACTAGCTGGTGGCTTATACATGGATCTTCATGAGTCTCAATCAAGGCTCTTTGAGAACCTGATAGGAAGAGATGAGCATTTCTGGGTTTATTTCTATCCTAGGCTACAGGATAAGATTCCTCATTTGAGAGATATCTCTCCTGAAAGCTTTGTCAGGGCGATAAACAAAAGCCAGAGCTCAGCAATCAGAGTCAACGCTGATGAGCTTACCTACACCCTTCATGTTATCTTGAGATACAGAATCGAGAAGATGCTTATAGATGAAGCACTTCCAGTAAAAGAGCTTCCAGCTGTTTGGAGGGAATTATCTTCATCTGTTATCAGGTATGATATTAAGAATGATAGTGAAGGTGTTTTGCAGGATAGCCATTGGGCAGGCGGAAGCTTTGGCTACTTTCCATCCTATGCAATTGGAAATATCTATAGCGTAATGATCTTTGACAAGATGAAAGAGGCACTTGGAGGAGATGATAGATTCAATTCGCTTTTAGAAAGAGGTGAGTTTAGCGAGATTATCTCATTTTTAGATAGGAGCATATGGAGAAATGGCTCTATATATACTCCGAGCGAAGTGCTAGAGAGGATGACAGGCTCCAAAATTGACGTAAAGCCATATAAGGAGTACCTTTTACATAAGTTCGCAAAATAAAAGAGGTTTTTATGAATCTTCCAAATAAACTGACAGTAACCAGACTTATTATGGTTCCTGTCTTCTTTATTTCATTTTTAGTTAGTACATTGAGTTTTAAGAGTGCAGAAGTAGTTGGCACTGTAATGATGGTTATATGCTATGCAATTGCAGAGCTGTCTGATTTACTGGATGGAAAGATTGCAAGAAAGTACAATCTTGTAACAGATCTAGGAAAGGTTCTCGATCCTTTTGCTGATACGCTTTCCCATCTCACTTTCTTCGTGTGCTTCATGAAGCTAGGATTCATGCCGGTATGGTCATTCATAATCATTATGTGGAGAGAGTTTGCTATTCTTTTCCTTCGAATGCTTATGATGAGAGTCGGTAAGGCAGTTCCTGCAAATATCTTTGGAAAGAGCAAGACTGTATTCTACGCCATTACAACACTCTTATCTATCATATTCATGATTCTAAAGACATTTGCACCGGGCTCTTATATTGGAACCTATGAGGCAGTGCTCTATGTATTCTTCTCACTTGCAGCTATAGCTTCTCTGTTGAGCTTCGTTACATATGTAAAGGATATATTAAGCTCTAAAGCGCTCTCTGGAATGACTAGATAATGATTCCTCTGGCATTTCTCAAGGATGAGGCGAAGAATATTAAATACGTCATCTCTGATGTGGATGACACGATAACAAATGGCGGCAGGCTTCTGAGTGAGGCTCTTGCCGCCCTTTATTCAATTAGAGACTCTGGAAGAAAAATCATATTGCTGACAGGCGGCTCTGCTGGATGGGCTGATGTATATATACGCCAATGGCCTGTTGAGGCTGTGATAGCAGAGTCCGGAGCGCTATTTCTGACAAAGAAGAATGATGAAATAATTTATAGTGCTAATCCTGTAATCGATGATGTATCTCAGAAGAAGAGGAAAATATTCCTTGAAACTCTCTCTTCATCGATATTATCAACAGATCAATACGCACGTATCTATGATATCGCTATAGATAAATCAAAAATCTCCAAAGAGGATAAAGCAGCAATCATTGCTAATGCTATAAATATGGGAGCCTTCTATGCTGAAAGCTCAATACATATAAACATATGGTTCGCTGCCTATAACAAATGGGAAGGTCTCAAGTCATTCTTTGATAATTGCTATGGAATAAAAGCGGATGCCTTCAAATCAAATTCAATGTACTTGGGAGATGCTCTCAATGACCAGCCTCTATTTAAAGAGCTAGAAATATCTGTTGGGATGAAGAGTGTAGAAGACAATAAGGATGCATTTGTGTACTTGCCTAAATATATAGCTAAGAGTTACGGAGGATATGGTATAAAAGAAGTTTCTAAAGTTTTATCTTCTTGTGCTATAAGTAAATAGAAGAAAAATAAAAACTTTTTTAAAATTTTTTTAATTTTTTGTTGACAAATTTAGCATGTTTTTGGTACTTTATTAGGGCGCGGTTAGATGATTGAATCTAAAAAGCGCGATGATTTTTATAGATATATCAGCGAAGGGAAGAGAAGATATAGAGGCTTGTTAGAGAGCTTCTGTC
>CAVHSB010000100.1:0-7190 GCA_963638635.1 Flexilinea sp. | reverse complement strand
TGCTCTCATTGTAGGTGAGGAGTATAGAATCCAGGACCTTGCATTGCTTTTGAAGGTTGATCCTATATCTATGACACGAAGGGGTGTTGTTGTGCGTAAGGATGCACAGCTATTGTTTCTTCATTTAGAGAAAGATAAGTATTCAACTCCGCAATATGAGGATCACCTGGAAGGGAGTGTCTTATTCTGGAGTGGTCAGAACAGAGTTAAGAGTGTAGAGAAGGCTCTTAACAATAACTCAAGAGACACTTTCGTCTTCATTCAGAAGGCTAGAAAGACTCCGTTCATATACTACGGAAGAGCAACTCCACTGCGAATGCAAATACATTGGGAGCCAGATGTTCCATCTCGTATTGCATTTGATCTCTTTGAATATGCTCAATATCTGAATGATCGGAAAAGTGCTTTGAAGGTATCAGATAATACGCTTATCGTATCCGAGAATGAGCCTGTATATGGAGAGAATAAAATAATAGCCAATGAAAGAGAGGCTATGACAAAGATAAGAACTTCTCAAAGGATGTATAGAGATCAGGCCTTAGCGCTATGGCAGCATAGATGTGCTGTTACAGCTGTTGATAATGAGAATTGGCTTATAGCTAGTCACATAAAGCCATGGCATGAATCAAATGACTCAGAAAAGGTTGATCCATATAACTCGCTGATTCTTACTCCTAACTTCGATAAACTCTTTGACAGAGGTGTAATATCCTTCTCTCCGAGCAATGGAAGGATAATACTTCCAGAGACACAGACAAGAGAGATGTGGAATAACCTAAATAGACTTCATATCGACGATACAATCAAGCTGAGCATAGTTCCCTCAAAAACTGCAAGCTATCTTGAATACCATAACAACTATGTTTATAACTTCAATCCAAGACCAGAATCTTCTAATGAAGATTTTATCGAAGCTTTAGTTGCCAAAGCCAGCTGTTAGCTTATAGCTTCTCCTAAAATAGCTGATTTCTGATTTATGTATTTTATCATTTTGCATAGCTTGCTATGAACAAATACTTGATTTTTATGGTTCTAAATCGTTTTCAAAAGAAGAATTATTTATGTAATCTGTAAAATATTGTGTAAAAAAGATTGAATAAAAATACATAAAAATGTATATTGCTAACCAAGATTTTAAATATGGGGAGTTTAACGATTATGAAAAAGTTTCTCGCTGTTATGATTGTTGCATTCGCTTTTACTGCAATGTGTTTCGCAAACGGCAGTAGCGAAAGTGCAAAGAGTGAAATCAAAATAGGTTTTATCGGACCACTAACAGGTGACTATGCTAACTATGGTACACTTTGCAAGCAGGCTGTTGAGATGGCTATCGAGGAGCAGAACGCTAAGGGCGGAATCAATGGTTCCCAGATCAAGCTATTTGCAGAGGATAGTGAGGGTGATTCACAGAAGGCTCTTGCCGCTATGGAGAAGTTAAGCTCATCAGATAAAGTAAGCGCAATTATCGGACCAGTTCTAACTGGCGAGACATTCTCTGTTGCAGAGAGAGCACAGCAGGAAGGTGTTGTGCTCATCACACCAAGTGCATCACATAAGGATATCACGCTAACAGGTGATTGCATCTATAGAACAACTCCATCAGATGGCCTTCAGGGTGTTATTGCTGGTAAGTATTGGGCTCAGGTTCTTGGCTATAAGAAGCTAGCTGTTCTCTATGCAAAGAACGATTATAGCCAGGGCCTCTATGAGAGCATGGCAGAATCCTTTGAAGCAGAGGGGGGAAAGATTGTTGCTACTGAAACATTTATGGTTGGCGATAAGGATTTCAAGACTCAGCTTACAAAGCTTAAGAATACAGATGCTGAAGCTATCTATATCCCAGACTACACAGCTGAGATGGCTCAGATCCTAGAGCAGTCAAGCCAGCTGCAGGTTGGAAAGCCATTCCTTTCAGGTGATGGATTCCTAAGTGAAGAAATCTACAACCTCGCTGGTGACTATACAGATGGTGTGGTTTATACAGCCTCTGCACAGGTTGAAGAGTCTAACTCATCTAAAGAGTTCAAAGACAAATACACAAAGAAGTATGGTGTAGGACCAGATAGCTTCGCAACTAATGCATATGATGCTACAAACATCCTAATGTCTGTAATCTCTTCTGTTGGGACAGACAGAAAGGCTATCAAAGATGGCATGAAGAAGGTAAAGGACTTTGTAGGTGTTAATGGCATTATCAACTTCGACGAGAATGGCGACCTTGTAGCTTATCAGGGTATCTATAAAGTTGAAGGAAGAACTCCTATTTATGTTGGAGCCTTCCAGGTTGTTGACGGAAAAGTAGTTAAGGCTGAGTAATTAAGCTTTGATTCTATGGAAAGAGCACCGCATTACGGTGCTCTTTTGATAATTTAAAAGAGAGACATTGGGGGAGATAAATGGGTTCTGTCAATTTGTTCTTTCAGCATCTCATGAATGGCCTGACACTAGGTGGAATATATGCGCTTATAGCACTTGGCTACACTATGGTATATGGCATTCTTAAGTTTATTAATTTCGCTCATGGCGATATATTGATGGTCGGAGCCTATGTAGGACTATTTGTCTTTAATGCTCTTCGAGGCTCTTCTGCTATGGGACCATGGTGGGTCATCGCATTCTTCATTGCAATGCTTATCTCAATGGTTGTAAGTGCACTTCTTGGCATGGCTATTGAGCGTATTGCATATAAGCCTTTAAGAAAGGGCTCTAGACTTGCACCTCTTTTGAGTGCAATAGGTATTTCATTCATTCTCTCTAACTCATGTGCATGGATGTTTGGAACCCATTCAAGAAAG
The DNA here is from genome assembly GCA_963638635.1 of Flexilinea sp. Classification (GTDB taxonomy): domain Bacteria; phylum Spirochaetota; class Spirochaetia; order Sphaerochaetales; family Sphaerochaetaceae; genus Ornithospirochaeta. Next base: position 4,395 of record CAVHSB010000100.1, on the reverse strand, counting down.
TTTGACTATCCTTTTGATAATACTGCAATCTCCATTGGCGGAGTTGTTATAACTCCTCATCAGATAATGGTTTTGGTTGTTGCTATCGTAATGATGATTCTTCTTAAGCTTTTCATAGATAAGACAAAGATGGGAAAGGCTATGAGAGCTACCTCTCTTGATGGAGAGACAGCAAAGCTTATGGGAATTAACTCCGATATGATCATCTCACTTACATTCGGGATAGGCAGTGCACTTGCAGCCTGTGGCGGCATACTAATTGCACTTGACTACAAGGTCTACGCAACTATGGGTACTATGCTAGGTCTTAAGGCCTTCGTTGCTGCTGTAGTTGGCGGAATCGGAAATATTACAGGAGCTATGCTAGGTGGCTTCCTGCTTGGTATACTAGAGACATTCGGTGTTGCAATATTAGGTATTCCTCAGGGCTTTAAGGATACTATTGCATTCGCAGTTTTGATACTCATTCTACTACTCAAGCCTGAGGGCTTATTGGGTAAGGCTGAAAAGGAGAAAGTCTGATGTTTAATTTCTTCCTTCTCATATTGATCTATACATGTATTTATGCATTCATGTCACTTGGACAGAATCTCATCACTGGATACACAGGGATGCTTTCTCTTTGTGGTGCTGGCTTCTTCGCTGTCGGCAGCTACACAACCGCTATAATGACGACTAAGCTTGGCTTTTCCTTCTGGGCATCTATTCCTGTTGCACTCTTCTTATGTGCTCTTTTAGGTGTTCTTATTGGACTTCCTACCTTGAGACTAAAGGGCGATTATCTAGCTATTGCAACACTTGGCTTTGCAGAAATTGTCAGAAACGTAATAAATAACTGGGATAGCCTTACCAATGGTCCAATGGGTATACAGAGAATTCCTGTCATTACGCTCTTTGGATTTAAGATCAGTCCATATAATAAGTATGCATTCCTTTTGATGGAAATAATTATGCTTGCTATTTGCTATCTTTTGCTTGAACGCCTCGCAAAGAGCAGGATGGGCAGAGCTCTTGAAGCGATCAGAGAGGATGAGATTGCATCCTCATCTCTTGGAATCAATGTTACAAAGTATAAGGTTGCATCATTTGCTATCGGCGCTGCTGTAACAGGCCTCGCTGGATGCCTGCAGGCAGAGTTCGTGCTATCTGTATCACCTGGAACATATGTGTTTATGGTTTCTATTATGGTTCTATGTACTGTTGTACTTGGTGGTATGGGAAACTTCATAGCAGTAATACTCGGTGCATTCATAATCCAATTCATATCATATCTTCCTCAGCTTATTGGACTCTCAAGCATTATACCAGCTCAGGTTAAGCAGATTATATTCGGCTTGATTCTTGTTGTGATGATGATTTATAGACCACAGGGTATTCTTGGACGAAAGAAGAGGGACAACAGAAGTGCTGAGAAGGCCTACTACAAGGAGGTGACAGCATGAGCATGCTTGAGACAAAGTCACTTACAAGAGAGTTCGGTGGTATTATTGCAGTCAATAAGGTTGATTTTATTGTCGAGAAGAATATGATAACTGGTCTTATTGGCCCAAACGGTGCTGGAAAGACAACTCTGTTCAATAATATTACAGGCCTCGATACTCCAACTAGGGGAAGCGTTATATTTGATGGTAAGGACATAACAGGACTATCTGCAAATAAGATATGCCGTTTAGGTATTGCAAGAACCTTCCAGAATATCAGACTCTTCAAGGAGCTGAGCGTAATAGATAACGTAATGGTTGGACGTCATTCGTTGACAGGCTCGAAAAATAGCAGAACTCTTCAATCCTTCTTATCCTTCCTTCATGTAGAGAAGGAGAATAAGGAGATATATAGGGACTCCATGAAATGGCTTGAGTTCTTTGGCTTAGAGAATCTTAGAAATGAATATGCTAAGAATCTTCCATATGGCTATCAAAGAGAGCTTGAGATTGCTCGTGCACTTGCAACTGAGCCTAAGCTATTGTTCCTTGATGAGCCAGCTGCAGGCATGAACCCTCAGGAGACTGAGAGCTTGATGACAACTATCAGAAGAATCAGAGATCTAGGTATTACAGTTGTTCTAATTGAGCATGATATGAAGCTTGTCATGAATATATGTGACAATATCACAGTATTGAACTATGGGCAAAAGATAGCCCAGGGAACTCCTAGTGAGATCCAGAAGGATAGCCGTGTTATTGAGGCATACCTCGGTGCAGGGGATGACGAGGAGGATGATTGATTATGGCAAATAAGGAAATCCTGAAACTTGATGATATTAGCGTAAGCTATGGTAATATCAAAGCTCTTCGTGGTGTTAGCATGTCTGTAGAAGAGGGTGAGATGATTGCTTTAATCGGTGCAAATGGTGCTGGTAAGTCAACGTTGCTTAAGGCTATTGTTGGCCAGGAGCCACTAGAGAGTGGTTCTGTCTACTATGATGGAGAGCTTCTTTATAGCGTAAAGGATAAGCATTACCATGGTATTCCTACCTACAATGTTGTAAAGAAGGGTATTGCATTAGTCCCAGAGGGAAGACGTGTATTTGCAGATATGACTGTTGAAGAGAATCTGGATATGGGGGCCTTCATGCTTAAGGATGATGCTCTTATAAAGAGAAAGAAGGACGAGATGTTCTCCTTCTTCCCTATTCTTGGAGAGAGACGTAAGCAGAAATCAAGATCTCTATCAGGAGGGGAACAGCAGATGCTGGCAGTTGCAAGGGCGCTTATGATAAGTCCAAGACTTCTTCTTCTTGATGAGCCAGGACTAGGTCTTGCTCCTCTTATTGTACAGGAGATCTTCAATAAGCTGATGCTGATCAACAAGGAAGATAAGGTAACAGTATTCGTAGTTGAGCAGAATGCTCGTCTTGCTCTTAAGAGCAGCAATGATGGCTATGTAATGGAAAATGGTGTTGTTGTGCTTCACGATGATTCAAAAGCACTTCTTACAAACTCAAAGGTAAGAGAAGCATATCTTGGCGAATAAAATATTTGCCACTCTCTATTCTCGATTTTAGAATAGATATAGGAGTTTAATTATGATTATTGAAAGAAGAATGACAAAGAATCCTGTAACTTGTGCTCCTGATATGTCAATACAGGATGCTGCAGACTTAATGGAGAAGGAGCATGTTCATCGCCTTCCTGTTTTAGATAGAAATGGAAAGCTTGTCGGAGTTATTTCTGAAAAGGATATTCTCAAGGCTGCTCCAAGCCCAGCTAGTACCTTGAGTGCTTATGAGACTAACTATCTTCTGTCAAAGCTTACTGTCAAGAAGATAATGTCCCGTAATCCTGTTACTGTCTCTAAGGATACATCTGTAGAGGATGCTGCAATGCTGATGATTGATCAGGATTTATCCTGTCTTCCAATTCTTGAGGATGGAATTCTTGTTGGTATAGTTAGTAAGTCTGATCTATTCAGAATGCTTTTGGAATCCTTTGGCGCTAGAGTTCCTGGAACTGCACTTACCTTTCTTGTTGAAGATAGAAAGGGAATACTGGCAGAGATAATAGGAAAGATCAGCGAAAATGGCCTTGATATAATTTCATGCTCTTGCTTTGAGGGCACATCAGATGAGAATAGATATATAGATATCAAGGTAGCTGAAGTTACTTCAAGTGAGCTTATTGATATTGTTAAGCCATATGCGATTGAAGTAATGGATGTCAAGGAATCTAAATAAGAGAGTGTCTGCATTATCTGGTAATTTGCTTTTACATAGACGGGGACTTCCCCGTCTTATTTGCAGATTATGACATTTATAAATACTCAGTCATTTCATTTGTTCTTTTGCTACGTCTATAATCCTATCAAGCTCATCAACCATGAATAGAGGAACATTTAATACTTTTCCATCAAGCGATAGATTTTTTAGTGATAATCTAATGACGAACTCTGTGTCCTTCTCGTATTGTTCTCGATAGTGCTTTATGCTTGTTGCCTTTACATTTGTGCCAGCTTTTGCTTCAATCGGAAATATTTCATTTTCTTTCTGTATTACGAAATCTACCTCGTATGGAGCCTCTGCCCAGTATCTGGGAGATACTTCGAATTGTCTTATTAGGGATTGATATACAAAGTTTTCAGTAAGAGCTCCCTTGAACTCAGTAAAAAGTCTTGTTCCTTCACTGAACGCTGATGAAGCAAGATGAGCATGTCTCCTTAAAAGACCAATGTCATTCATATATATCTTGAATGCAGAAAGATCGTCATATGCAGAGAGCGGAAGACCTGGCTTTGTGATTCTCATTATCTTGTTAATGAACAAAGCATTTTTCAGCCATGTTAGCGCATTTTCATATTCTCTTGCTCTAGCTCCAGGCTTAATAGCACTGTACATGAATTTCTTGTTTTCTTTTGCAAGCTGAGATGGCAAAGAGTCCCATATTAAATGGATCTTTGGAA
>CAVHSB010000099.1:0-7232 GCA_963638635.1 Flexilinea sp. | reverse complement strand
CATATACAGTCTCATATGCATTCTCTTTTGTATTCTCATCACGCAAAAGTGCCTTATAGAGTGCAACCCGAGGAAGTATTGTCTTAATGAGAGTCTTTCTTTGATTCCTTGTTTTCTTATCAATACTTGCTATAAGCTCGGAGAGAATAGAAGACTCTTCTTGAAAGATCCTATAGCCTACCTCTTCACCATATTTCTTCACCAAGAATGCTTTTATAGCTTTCTGCTGTTTAATTGCCATAAAGTTATCTCTCTATCTTTTCTTTGAGCTTAACATCTGCAGTCTTACCATCAAATCTGATGCCATAGCACATAACAAGCCTATAGCCATCTAGACCATCAAGATATCTCTTCTCATCTATTTGGCTTAATGCAGCTTCTATTTTATGGCCTTCACTCTTTAGCTCTAATATGACAGCTCTCTTCCTTGGCCTATCAAGTACGACTATATCTGGCCTTCCCATTCCGTACTCCTTGTTGGAATCAACGCTATAGCCCAAGCCAATAAACAATCCAGCTAAGAATAGATGGTATACATACTCATGATATAAATCATTGTAGCTTAATGTTCTATTGAGTATCTTCGTAATCGCCTTGCTTATAGCATCTGCATCTCCATTCCATATAGCATTCTTAAGACGCTCGTGATTGACTTTCTTTGTCTCTGCGCTTATCCAATTGCTGAGAGCATTTCTGAATATTGTCATCACCTCTTTGTTCGGAATCTTTAATGCATATTCTCCATCAAAGAGATCATCCTTTATATCCTCTCTCCTTACAGGAGTAAGATAGCCTGTCATCAATAGGATATTCCAAACATTATCATCATCAGAATAAAGATAATCATAGGAGATGTTCACATCTATTCGCTTTATTATGTACTCTCCTGTCAAAAGGCAATTGAGATCAGCAAGCATTTCACTGCTACCATTTGACACGAACCTCTCTATTATCTGATTTCCACTTGTATTCGCCCAATAATTCTTAGGCTCAGATGCTTCATCATAGCTCAAATCATTAAGATAGCTTATTACATCCCATGGACAGTATATGTCATATCGTCCAAGGTGATAGCCATCATACCATTCTTTGACAACAGCAAGCTTCTCTGGGATTCCAAGATTCTCAAAAGCATTCTTAACCTCATCCTCTGTAAAGCCGAAGAACTCACTATAGGTATTATCTGTGATGGAGTTTACATAAAGATTATTAAGGCCTGTGAAGATGCTCTCCTTTGCTATTCTGAGGCAGCCTGTAATGACTGCGAATTGCAGTTTGTCATTGTCCTTGAGTACCTGGAGGATGCCTCTCATAAGATCAAGCATCTCCTTGTAGTAGCCATTGGCATGTGCCTTATTTATTGGTACATCATACTCGTCTATCAAAAGGATTACCTTCTTTCCATAGTGGCAGTAGAGCATTCTCATAAGCAGATTCAAGCTGTCCTTGATATCATCAATAGAGGGCTTAACATCTTTGTGTATCCTGTTAAAGGACTCCTTATCTACATCATAGACCTTATCAGAGGAAAGCAGATACAGGTAATCGAAGAATAAATTCTTCATCGTTGAGCATACTCTTCCAAATCCTGATTCGAAAGACTGTCCATCCACTTCCTTGAAGGATATGAATATAGTCGGATACTTATTCATCCATTCATTGCACAATGTAGCATTCTTAGCTATTGCCAAGCCTTCAAATAGCTTCCTGCTGTCTTTTGTGATGTCGAAGAAGGATGAGAGCATAGACATATTGAGAGACTTGCCGAACCTGCGAGGGCGTGTGAAGAGAAAGGCCTTTGTTCCCTTTTGTCTGAGAATATCTTCAATAAGGAGAGACTTATCCACAAAGAAAAGATTATTCTCTCTTATTTCCCTGAAATCGGAATTGCCTAGCGGTAATTTTACACTCTTCATTTCATCTCCTTGCATCTTAATATATTTTACTAGAGCTTAGAGGCTTAGGCAATCATCCATAAAGATGAGAAAAGGCCCCAGCTACATAGGCTGAGGCACATTGATTAAGGAGATTATTATATATTATAGCCAGATGCTTGCAATGAAAGTTGCAACAAGTCCACCTAATGCCATAACAGGGTTAGCAACAGAAAGAGTCTTAAGGCCAGTCTTCATATCATAACCCATGCAATTGGTGTAAACCCAGAAGTAGCTATCATTCACATGGCAGCATGCACGAGCGCCAGCACCAGATGCCATGAATATCAAAATAGGATCGATTCCAAGGCTGCTAGCAATTGGAGCACATAGAGTTGCTGCTGTTGTAACAGCTACTGTACCTGATCCCTGTACAATCTTGAGAACGGCAGAGATAACAAATGGAATAAGGATAAACGGAAGACCTGTATTGACAACTATAGTTGCAAGAGAGTCACCAGCTCCAGATACCTTCAATACCTGTCCAAGTGCTCCACCAGCTGCTGTTATAAATACAATAGGACCAGCATCCTTAAGGCTCTTATCCATAATCTGCATTACACGCTCATGGCCAAGTCTCTTACCAAGCATAGCAATTGCAAGAACAGTACCAATTGCAAGTGCGATGTTTGAGTCTCCGATAAACTTAAAGATTCTTACTGCGATATTCTCAGCAGGGAGAACCATTGAAAGAGTCGTATTCATAAGAATAAGCACTAGTGGAACAAGAAGAGGGAGAAGACTCTGAAGGGAGCCAGGAAGATCAGATGCATCCATTGTAGCATCTGCAGCCTCAGCTGCCTTAGACTCCTCGGTATCTCTATATGAATAGAAGCTCTCTGGCTTATTCTTGAAATAGATTTCTGCAAAAATCCAGCCAAACACTGTCATGAATACAGCTGCAAAGCATCCATAGAGTATAGCTCTACCGATATCAATACCAAGAAGACCTGCAGCAGCAAGAGGACCTGGTGTTGGTGGAACGAATACATGAGTTGCAAGAAGTCCAGCAGAGAGGCTTACTGCAAGAACTGCTAGTGGGATTCTTGTCTTCTTATGAAGAGCCTTTACGAGAGGGCTTAGGATAACGAAGGCCGCATCAGAGAATACAGGAATAGATACGATATAGCCAGTTATAGCCATAGCGAGACCACTTCTCTTCTGACCTACAAGCCTTACAGTATCATAAGCCATTCTGTTAGTGCCTTTAGCTGCATCTAGATAGTTTCCAAGCATGATACCGAATATGATTACGATGCCGATGCTCTTAACAGTTCCAGAGAAGCCTGCTGTGATTGCAGATACAGTAGCAGCACCTGACATACCTGCAAGAAGTCCCATTACTACAGAAGTAGCAAGAAGTGCAATAAAAGCATTTGCTTTTACCTTAAGGCACAGGAACAGCAACACAGCCATTCCAATTATAAATACGAGTTCAATAGGCATTTATACACCCTCCCTTTATTTGTTTGCGTATTTAGCTCTCATAAGAGGCTTTATGCCACCAGCAGAGAGAATCTCCATTGCCTTATCTCCAAGAGCATCAGCTTTTAGAACCTCCCCTGTCTCCTTTACTGTGACTAAGCCCTTTTCCATATCTATTGATAATGTGTTTCCATCCTTCACATGCTTTGAGATTCCCTTGCATACGATGAGCGGAAGACCTAGATTGATTCCATTTCTGAAGAAAATCCTGGCAAAGCTATCAGCTAGAACAGCGGCAGCCCCCATATTGAGAAGCGCAATAGGAGCATGTTCACGGCTAGATCCACAACCAAAGTTTGTCCCAGCAACTACTATTCCGCCATTCGGGAAATTAGGTGCGACATCATCGCTTATTCCAGCAAGGCAATGAGAGCCTATCTCTTTAGGATCTGTTAGCTCGAGAAATCTTCCTGGATAGATGATATCTGTATCGATATTATCTCCGACAACGAGTGCTTTTCCTGTAATCTTAGTATCCATTTCATTCCTCCTTATGCCAAATACTCTCTTGGATCTGTGATATAGCCATTGAGAATCGAAGCAGCAACAGTTGCAGGGCTTGCAAGATATAGGCTTGCATCCTTAGATCCCATTCTGCCCTTGAAGTTTCTGTTAGTGCATGTGATACATACCTCTCCTGGTGCTATGATTCCCTCATGCGTACCAAGACATGCAGCGCAGCCTGGAGTTACGAATGTAGCCCCAGCATCCATAAGATCCTTTACATAGCCCTTTGCCATGCACTCCTCAAGAATTGCACTTGAAGCTGGAACAACGACAAGACGAGTGAATTTTGGAATATGCTTGCCCTTTAGAATTGCTGCAGCCTCTGCAATATCCTCGACTCTGCCATTTGTGCAGGATCCAATATAAGCCTGATTGAGTGCAATCTTCTCTTTTGCAATCTCTGAGATGGGATGAACGTTGTCAACCTGGCTTGGGCACGCTACCACAGGCTCCATCTCGCTAACATTGAACTTATAGCTCTCTTCGTATACGAAATCTGGATCTGTTGTCATTACTTCAAATGGTCTAACAGCACGCGGAGCAACGTAATCAAGAACAGCTTTATTAGGCTGCATATATGCTGTCTTTGCCCCCATCTCTACAGCCATATTGCATATTGTCATTCTTCCAGGAACATCAAGTGAGTCTATATAGCTGCCTGTAAAGTCGATAGCTTTGTATACAGCACCATCGGCTTTGATCTTTCCAAGAACAGTAAGAATTACATCTTTAGGGAAGACGCCCTTTGGAGCAACACCATCAAGTCTGACCTCAATGATCTCAGGAACTCTGAACCAAAGCTCACCGCTCATTAAAATGCATGCCATATCTGTAGCACCACAACCAGTACCAAGACAGCCGAAAGCTCCATGAGTAGTTGTATGGCTGTCAGTTGCAACGAGGATCATTCCAGGATATACAACACCTGCCTCAGCCATTACCTGATGACATACACCGCTGTTGATATCAAAATGGTATGTAAGATCATTCTTAGCTGCAAACTCACGCATCTCCTTGTGGTTAGATGCAGTCTTTATAGTCGGGCAAGGTGCATAATGGTCAAATACGAATGCTGCTCTGTCCTTGTCCCAGACTTTCTTACCTCCCATTTCATAGAATGAATAGACAGTCTGAAGATATAGGTCGTTGATTTCAGCAAAGTCTACCTTAGCTGTAACAATCTCACCCTTCTTTACTTCCTTCTTGCCACTGTTTTTAGCAAGAATCTTCTCAATAGCATGCATTGATAGCATCCTCCTTTTTGTATATTGTATACAATCTTTCTGTTCCGAAAGCGATTTCCTATCGCTATTACAAATCTAGATTATGCCTGTATTATTGAGCTGTAAATCATCTTTTATTTTATAAGCATCAGTTTCAATCACTAAATACATCAAGAAACTAAACTATTGAATTTTAAATATTCATTTATTTACTTTTCAAAAATTAAAGCTAAAATATAAATAAATTGCGAGTAGCAGCTAAATCGTATACAATCTTGATTATAAAGGATACAGACATGGAATCTATAACACCTATTGCTCTAAGAATTACTATCGCTTCACTTCTAAGAAAACGAATACTATCTGGCGAAATCAAATCAGGAGAAGAGTTGTCGCTTACGGAAGTAGCCGAAGAGCTTGGCATATCTAGAACGCCTGTAAGAGAGGCATTCCAATCACTAGAAAACGATGGACTGATTTCATTGCGAATGAATAAAGGAGCTATAGTCAATCAAATAGATGAAAAGTTTATAACAGAGCACTTTGAGATGAGAATACTTCTTGAAAGCGAAGCTGCAAGGAGAGCGGCTATGAATGGACTTGATACAGCAGATGAGCTTCTCAATGAATGCGAGAAGCTCAGAGATGATATGCAAAGCGGTACAGATAGCAATGAGTATGATGATCTTAACCAGCGAATACATGCATCAATATGGAAGGCTGCAGACAATAAGAAGCTGAATACATATCTGATGAGCTTATGGAATGGCCCATCAATAGGACAGAACACAAACTCCTTCAATCACCGCTTTCTTTCAAACATAGAGCACATAGAGATTCTCACATCGATAAAGCATCATGATGCAGATGGTGCAAAGAAAGGAATGGAGAGACATATAACAAGAAGCATGGAGAACATCCTAAGAAGCTATAAAGAAGAGAGATAGCATATGGCACCATCTGATACAGAGATTCTTGATGAGTTAAAGCAATTAAGAGAAGAGCTAAATAGAAAGGATGAAATCATAAAGGAGCAGAAGATTGCTCTTGATGACTCTCTTTTCAAGGATGTGCTTTTAGCAAGAAGCAATGATTACAGCTTATTTGATTGCATCAGCTCATTCATCCTCATAATCACAGATAAAAGCTCATATAGCAGAGTGAAGAACTATAAAAGAACGATATACGCAGCTGTATTCGATGGAACATGCAAAGCGCTTTTAATAGCAGATGACAGCACATTAGATAAGATAAGAGACGAAAAAGAAAACATGCTTCTCCAGAGTGTCTTTGTAAGCGCAATGAATAAGAAAAAGAGCGAGATCCATAATGCTTACCTAGAGGCACTATTTGAATATGAAGCCAATAGAGACAAGGGACATGGCGTCTATATATTCACAAAAAGAAGTGAATATAAGAAAAACAATGCACACGAGCTTACTCGTCTTGAGAATGACATACTGAGATGTACCTTATATAATGAGCAGGATAAAAAAAGAGAGCTTCTCAAGGAATATATAGCAATCATATCAGACTACCCATACATAATGCAGAAGATGCTGCTATCATCAATCCTTTTTCATACTGATGAGAACGAGGCTCTTGCTATTGAGCTGCTATTATCTGGAGAGAATAAGACAGACGAGATTAAAAAGAAGCTTTTGGATGAAGACAAAGACAACATCTACACTAATCGATTCAAGAAGATAGTGAGATACATAAATGATCACTTGAGAGAAGACAACTTAAGCGCACTTGAAGTTGCAGAGCACTTCAGCATAAGCCAATCATCCCTTACAAGAGAGTTCAAGAACAATATAAACTCAACATTCTCTGATTACGTACATAAAGAGAGAATAGCAATAGCAAAGAAGCTGCTCTCTCAGCACAAGCTTCCAGTAAAAGATATTGCAACAGAAGTCGGATACACAAACACCTTAGCTCTTACTAGAGCATTCCATAAATATGAAGGAATAACACCAGGAAGCTACAACAGCAGAAGATCCATCTGACAATGCAATCAGGTAGTTGTTAACTTCCCATTTTTTAGGCACTAAAAAGCTATCAGCCTAAAAAGCAGGCT
>CAVHSB010000098.1:0-7236 GCA_963638635.1 Flexilinea sp. | reverse complement strand
CATTATGGCCAGGGGTTGTACTCGTTATAGCAGTTTTGGGCTTCTCTCTCTTAGGAGATGGAATAAGTGAGTTCTTCATAAAGAGAGGTGACGATGAGTAAGCTTTTAAAGGTTGAAGCCTTATCCGTTAAGGATGATAAAGGCTACATACTCAAGGATATTAACATCTCTTTAGAGGAAGGTGAGACTATAGCCTTCATTGGAGAATCTGGCTCAGGGAAGACTATGAGCCTAAAGGCTATATTATCATATCTGCCAGAGGATACCGAGCTTGCTTCTGGCAAAGTGTTTATTGAAGGTAAGGATATCTATTCTCTTAAAGATAAAGAGAAGAGAAGATTATTAGGCTCTTCAATTGGCTTTGTGCCTCAGAATACAGTTAATTATCTTCATCCTCTTTTGAAGATAGAACGTCAGATGATAGATGGATACATTGAAATCAATGGCAAGAAGAGCAAGAGAGAAGCAATAGACAAAGCTACTGAGCTATTGAAGAGAGTCGGTATTGAAGATACTGATAGAGTTCTCTCTTCGTATCCTTCAGAGCTATCTGGAGGAATGAAGCAGCGTGTAAATATTGCAGATGCATTAATGATGAATCCAGCACTATTGATCTCTGACGAGCCAACAAGCGCTATAGATAGGATTGTACAGCGACAGGTTGCTGAGCTTTATATGTCATTGATCAAGAAGCATAAGTTATCGCTGCTCATTGTCAGCCATGATCTCGCTCTTGTGGATAAGATAGCTGATAGAGCTGTCGTATTCTACTCTGGACGCATTGTAGAGGAAGGTAAGAGAGATGAGATATTTACTTCTCCTCATCATCCATATACAAAGGCACTTATCAAGATAACTCCAACACTCACACTCGATAAATCAAAGCCTCTTGAAGAAATCAAGGGCTATCTTAAGTATGAGGATAGAAACAGAGAAGGATGTGTATTCTATTCAAGGTGTCCATATAAAAGACAAGAGTGCAGATGCTTTGATGAATATAAGAGATTGAGCGGTACTCATTTTTCTAGATGCCTTCTGGAGGTCCTATGATACTTGAAGCTACAGCTATTACGAAGGAGTTCAAGGTAAAGAGCAAGGAGCACTTTAAGGCGCTTGATAGAGTATCCTTCTATTTGAAGGAGAATGAGGTGCTAGGAATTGTAGGGGAGTCTGGATCAGGAAAGAGCACCTTGGCAGATATTGCAGGCGGTCTATTATCTCCAACTGAAGGTAGTGTCTATTTCCTCGGTAGAGATATCTCAAGGATGAAGGGAGATGAGAAGAAGGAGTTCAGACGTTCAGTCCAATTCATATTCCAATCACCTAAGGAGTCTATGAATCCATATTTCACTATTAAGCGTATTCTCACAGAGCCTCTTTCAATCAACTATAAGACTATGGGAGAAGAAGAGAAGCTTCATAGAATCAAGGATATTCTCTCACGTGTTGGAATAGATAGCGATACAGCACTGAATAAGTATCCTTCATCCTTTTCAGGCGGGCAGCTGCAGAGAATAGCCATAGCTCGTGCGCTCTTATTGGAGCCTAAAGTCATAATATCTGATGAATGTACATCCTCTCTTGATGTATCTCTTCAGGCCCAGATACTCAATCTTTTATTAGCGCTTAAGAAGGAGTTTGGAGCCTCTCTTATCTTTATCAGCCATGATATATCTCTAGTAAGATATGTATCAGATAGAATCATAGTGATGAAGGACGGAAGGATAGTTGAGGATGGAGATGCTGATAAGGTAATAGAGCAGCCGGAGAAGGAATATACGAAAGAGCTTATAAAGGCATCTTTGATGGAGGATTTAGGTGAAGCTTAGAGTGCTAGGCCTCTATGGAGGCTACCCGCGAGATGGAGTTGGTACCTGTTCATTTCTTTTAGAGGAAGATGGCTACAGACTGCTCATTGATATAGGCTCTGGTGCAATAAATACACTTGAGAGCATTACGTCCTTGGATTCTATTTCATCTGTTTTGATATCACATGAGCATGCAGATCATATAGCAGATAGTGAGGTTGCTATGTATGGCCGTCTTATATCTATGCAGCTTGGAAAAGCTAAGGAGCCTCTATATTTCTATGGTCCTGAGAATAAAGCACTTAAAGAGCGTTTGGAGGCTAAAGGCGCTGCAAGGTACATTGCGCTTGAAGAGGGCATAGGATGCAAGATAGGTCCCTTTGAGGTAGAGCCAGTCAGAACTATTCATGAGTGTGTATCTTATGGTTATTTGATTAAATATAGTGATAAAACACTCTTTTATACATCAGATAGTGCTTTTTCCGAGAATCTTGCAAGGAAAGCAAATAAGGCAGATCTGCTTTTAGCAGAGTGCTCAATATATGATGAGTATGGAAGCGGTGAGAGATTTGGGCATATGAATAGCTCTGAGTGTGCCAGGTTCTTAAATCTTGCTAAAGCTAAGAAGTCTCTTCTTGTTCATCTCCCATCATATGGTGATAATACAAAACTATTGGACTCTGTAAGATCTATGTACAAAGGGGATGTAGAACTTGGAGAGTATAAAGCAATATATGATATTTGAGGTAATTTTATGGATATTAAGCTGATAGTAGCTTCGGCAATTCTCATATTGATGAATGTTATCTCATTCTCAATGATGACCATTGATAAGAAGAAAGCAATCAAGCAGCATAGCACTAAGCCTAGTACTAGACGAATTCCTGAGAAGAATCTCTTTATAGCAGCATTGCTATTTGGAGGCTTAGGTGGATGCCTTGGAATGATTGTCATGAGACATAAGACAAAGCATTGGTACTTTGCCCTGTTCTTCCCTCTGATTCTTATAGCTCAGATTGCACTATTAATACTTTGCTATATGCACTTCTATGGTTGATTCTATGAAGAGTAAAATACTTAAAAGCTATGCAGAGCTTATAGTAGCTTATGGACTCAATGTCCAAAGAGAGCAGGATGTTGTAATCAAGGCTAATATAGAGAACAGCGAATTTGCTATTCTATGTGCTGAGCTTTGCTATAAGAGAGGTGCTAGAAAGGTCTCTGTAGAGTGGCTATCTCAAGAGCTAGATAGAGTAAACTACAAATATAGAACACTCGATACTATCAAAGATATTCCGCAATTTGAGGTTGAGAAGGCCAAGGAGAATGCTGAAAGATGTGCATCTATTCTATGGCTTGATTCAGATAATCCAGATGGACTTAAGGGGGTAGATTCTGAAAAGCTTGGAGCTTATGTCAAGGCCAAGGGTGAGAGGATAAAGAAATACAGGGATGCTATTGAAGGAAGATATCAATGGTGCATTGCTGCAGTTCCAGGAAAGGAGTGGGCTAAGAAGCTGTTTCCTGATAAGAGCCCCAAAGACGCAATAGAGGAGCTATGGAAGAATATATTGCTATGCTCAAGAGTCACAGAGAATCCTATAAAGAGCTGGGAAGAGCATGATGCAGGGCTTAAGAAGAGATGTGACTACCTTAATAGCTTGAAGCTATCAAAGCTTCACTACACTTCAAAGAATGGCACAGATCTTGAGGTAGGCTTGATGGATGAATCCATGTTCTTAGCAGGTGGGGAAAGAACTATTGATAGAGGAATATATTATCAGCCAAATATCCCATCAGAGGAGTGCTTTACAACTCCGAAGAAGGGAGAAGCTGATGGTATTGTCTATTCAACTATGCCTTTATCTTACCAAGGTGCGCTTATTGAGAATTTCTATATAAGATTCAAAGCAGGCAAGGCTATAGAGTGGCATGCTGACAAGAATGAGGATGTGCTTACATATCTTCTGACAATAGATGATGGTGCATCATATATCGGGGAGTGTGCATTAGTTTCTGATTCATCTCCAATAAGACAGACCGGACTATTGTTCTACAATACTCTATTTGATGAGAATGCTACCTGTCATATAGCATTTGGTGCTGGCTTCAATAATGCGCTAAGAGGCTTTGAAGCTTTAACTGGCGATGAATGCAAGCTCAAGGGAGTCAATGATTCGATGATTCATGTAGATTTCATGGTAGGATCAAGGGAACTCAATATCGATGGAATAACAAAGGATGGAAGAACCATTTCATTGATAAAAGATGGTGAATGGGCTTTCTAAGATCTTTAACTTGTGAGAAACTCATCTTGTAAGGAGTTTTCTTATGAGAAGAAAGATATCTTATTTTATCGTATTTGCTTTAGCACTTACTCTTATCATGAGCTGTGCAACAAAAGCAAAGAGCTATGAATCCTTCACTACTGGTGTTACAGAGATTCAGAAATATGGCAACCTATCACTTGCACTTGATCCAGAAGAGCTTGCTGAAGCTGGATATGAATATGGCGATATGCTAAGTGTAAGAATCGGAGATGATACATACTCAGTTCCACTATGCACTAACTATTCAGATGTTAATGTCGGTGAGCTTGTTATGCGCGATAACGATGATGCTCTCACTCTTGCTATCAATATGGGAGATTTTGCGACAAAGTATATCGGAGCTAAGAAGACAACTGGAGAGAATAAGAGCTTCAGCTGGTCTCTCCCAGACAACAAGAGCTTAGATAGTATCGTAATTGTAATCTCAATGGGTGAGAAGGATGGCTACAGGGATCAATATCTTATACATCAGCTTGAGAGAACAAACAACAGAGAAGACTATTCTTCTGATGTAGTATTTGCTAATGCTAGAAACATTGCAGGAGGAAAGCTAGGAAAGAATGCACTATACAGAAGCTCAAGCCCTGTTAACAACGAGCTTGGCAGAGCAAAGTACAGCGATGCATTTGCAAAAGAGCATGGCATTAAGTGCGTAATGAACCTAGCTGACTCAGATGATGCTATTAAGGGCTATTTCGCTAAAGACGACTTTGAGAGTCCTTATTACAAGTCTCTCTATGAAGAGGGCCTCGTTAAGCCTCTAAACTTAGGTGTAGATTTCAAGTCTGATGATTTCAAGAAGGGTCTCAAGGAAGGTCTAGTATTCTTCAGTACACATGAGGGCCCATACCTTGTACATTGCACAGAGGGTAAGGACAGAGCAGGCTTCGTATCTGCACTTCTATCTGCATTCATGGGTGTATCCTATGATGAGATCGTAAAGGATTATATGGAGACATATAAGAACTACTATCATCTTGAGGAAGGCAGCGAGCAATATGAGGCTGTAAAGAACAGCAACATTGTAACAATGCTATCCTTGATTTCTAATGGCAATAAGGATATCGAGAAGGGTGCTACAGAGTATATCAAGGCTCTAGGCCTCTCAGACAGTGAGATCTCAGCTTTAAGAGCTAATCTTTCAAAGAACTACTAAGATAGTAAAAAGCCTTCAACATCACGCTGAAGGCTTTTTTAATGACTGATTTCTAGTTAGTCAACAAACTTAATAGCAGTACCGACGTAGTTATGCTTGAATGTGTTGTATACACCAAGAATGAAAGATCCATCAGTATCTTCATAGATGTTGATTACTGCATCACAATCACTATAGATGTTCTTAGCTTCTTTTAAGAGATCTTCATAGCCTTTACCGCCAAATGTAACAATGCCCATGATGTTTGTAATAGTTGAATGCAAAGTCACTGGACCAAGTATCTCGTAATCCTTTTCTTTTAAGTCAGATGTAAGGCCTGCTCCCTTGAAGCCTTCTTTGAAGGATGTTGCACAGCCTGTCAAAGAGACAAGCAGACATAAAAGAAGTGTGATAACGATTGTTTTCTTCATATTCTGTTCCTCCTGAATATATGAAAATCATAGTATCAGAAATTGCTAAAAACAAGTATGAGATCGATATAAAAATGTTCTAAAGCTTTCTTAAAAGATATATACACTAACAGAAAAAGTGATTGCCTAAAAATTAATTCTTTAAGCATCCTATTGGCACTACGTGTACTCCATCCTTTCGTTTATATGCATAGTCTCCTGTTCCTGTTAATACCATAAGAAAGGAAGCTTCTCGCATTTTGCTGGTATCAATTTTGTTTTTCAAGTTTTTTAAGCTGGTAGCTCCTTCTTCTATGAGACTATCTCCTCCGAGCTTTATCTCTATCAGCCCATATCTTCCATTTCTGAGATGTATTACAGCATCACATTCTTGGCCATCTTTATCTCGATAATGATAAACATTCCCTCCTAGAGCATCTGCATAAACTCTTAAGTCTCTTACGCATAAGGTTTCAAAGAGAAAACCAAAAGTTCTCAAATCATTGATTAGATCATCTGGTCCGATTTCTAAAGCAGCTGCAGAAATAGAAGGATCGATGAAATAACGGGTATCTGATGATCGAATTGCTGTCTTGGAACGAAGGTTTGGATTCCATGCAGGCATATCCTCAATAACAAAGATCTTACGAAGAGCGTTTAGATATAAAGCAACAGTTTCTTCGTTAATATGAGTCTCATTATTTGCAGAAACATCTTTTGCAAGAACTGTATTGGGCACTTGGCTGCCTTGATTTCTTGCATATGAGCGCATTAGTTTTCTTACTCTCTCTTGGTTTTTCTGGATTTCATCAGCTCTGTTTATATCTGAATGAATAACAGCATTAAAGTAATCAATAGCTTGATCCAATGCTATTTCATCTCGCATATCTATAGCTTGCGGCCATCCTCCTCTGCATACAAGAAAAGCAAGCTGATCAATATTCAGCGTTGATTTACCATCAATCTCAGAATTTCCATCAAATAATTCCTTTAGGCTTACATTTCCAGTAGACTCTCCTGACTCAAATAAACTCATAGGTCTCATTGTCAGCCAAGCAAAACGTCCTGTTCCTGAATGGGAAATATCTTTTTTATCAACAGGTACTGCCGAACCTGTAAGTATGAATTGTCCCAGCTCTGATCTATGATCAACCTCAAAGCGTATAGCATCCCAAAGCTTAGGTGCTAGTTGCCATTCATCTATAAGTCTCGGCGTTTCACCTTTTAATAGTTTACCAGGTGTTATATCAGCCAATGTTATATTTTGGGTTTTCTTCTCTGGATTATCCATATACAAGATGCTTCTAGCAATCTGTTCTGCTGTTGTTGTCTTCCCGCACCACTTTGGGCCTTCTATCAGAACCGCTCCTTTTCCTTCAAGCTTTCTTCGTAGAATATCATCGGCTATTCTTTTTTTGTATTTAGTGGGTTTCATTTTGAATCTCTCCAATTACTATAAATGATAAGGCATTTTCCGACGATTGGCGAGAAAATTTTCCGACGATTAGCGAAAAATTAATTCGATAGTTGGATGAAAGTAAGGTATATAAAAT
>CAVHSB010000097.1:2561-7321 GCA_963638635.1 Flexilinea sp. | reverse complement strand
TTGCGAATCGCTTTATATATGTCATTATTTATTCATACTATATAGTCAATTCTGTAAACAAACATAGATAGAGATTCTTCTGAAAATCATACTTGAAATTTCCCTCTGAAATTCCTAGAATCCATTTGCTTTTTTGTATTTGCAATCAAGCCCATCTTAATAATTTGAAGACACTAAATGTCACTTTGCTACTGTCTGACGGCAAAGTGGCTTTTTTTTGTCTTAATAGGAGTAATATGCCTAAAACTAAATTTCAGTCATTCGTTTTTGCAGCTATAACTGCATGGATCATGGTTTATATCATGACGCTTTACAATATTGTATTAGCAAATGGGACATTCACCAACTATACATTTCTTATAACTCTTAAGAGCATGTGGATTGAGTATGTGATAATCCTGCTTTGTGCAATCTTCATATCTTCCCATCTTGCTAAATATTGCGCATTCAGAGTCGTAAAGTCTACAGATAGGCCTATTGCCATAATATTTGCTATACAGACCTTCACTGTTGTATTCCAGGTTGCACTTGCGTCAATACTTGGTGTTTATCACTCCTTCAGCATTGATAGCAACTTCATACCAAACTATCTCTATTGCTACTCAAGGAACTTCATAATGGCCATGCCTGTACAGCTCTTCATAGCAGGTCCTACAACTAGATGGATATTCAGGAGCTTATTCAATCACAAGGCTAATTGATTTCAGAGGCAAATGCATCGATAAAAGTCAGGAATTTCTTCATTGCTGATGTGATGTATTTGCCTTTTTTCCAGATTATTCCGACTCTTACTGATATGGGTGGGTCAAGGGGAATTGCTTTGTAGTCCTTCATCTCCGCCTTGAGGCTTTCAAATAGGAATGCGCCTACTCTATCCTGATCCAGAAATTTCTTTATAGTTATAAGCTGCGAGACATGCATTACTATATTGGGATTCAGATTCAAGGCATCAAACCTATTCTTGATCATTGTATTTTGAACGCTATCTGCGTTAAATAGGGCAATTGGCGTATCGTTTATATCCTCAATCGTTATACTTGCCTTCTTTGCAAGAGGATGGTTATTTGAAACATAAAACAATAGATTATCCTCTGAAAGCTCAATTGCATTGAATTTGTCGATATCATAGAACTCCATATTTGCAAGTGCAAAATCAAGTTCATCATTTGATATAAGCTCATGTGCCCTATCTGAGCCATACTCAAATAGCTTTATTGATATCTCTGGATATACCTTCTTTATCTCATCTATGATGAGAGGAAAATATACAATACTCAAAAGTGGTGCGATACCAATTCTGAGAGCAATTCTTTTATTCTTAGCTCCACACATATCGCTCTCCAGCTCCTTGTAGACATCTAGCACCCTTGAAGCCTTTTCATATAACAGCTCACCCTCTTCTGTCAGAACAAGCTTATTGCCTCTTCTATAAAATAATATGACACCGAATTCCTTCTCCAGCTCTCTTATCGCTATAGATATAGCAGGCTGTGTTACAAAGCACTCCTCACTTGCTTTGCTGATGCTCTTTGTTCTGCATACTGAAACAAAATACTTAAGCTGTGTTGCTGTCATATAGCAAGTATATCATAAATATTATTTATATAATCATAAGAATTATAAATTTTACTTAACAGTAGAATATCAATAGACTTTGGTCATAAGAAAGCTAAAGGAGATATAAGATGACCAAAGCTAATCAGATAAATAAACTCAGAGATGCAATTGCTTCCTTTGTTTCATTCACTGGTAAAGTACTTCCTGATGATGTTAAAGCAAAGCTTAAAGAATTGAGTGAAAAAGAAGATGGGGAGCTAGCTCGCATAATCTACAAGGCTATGGATAGAAACCAGGCTCTTGCACTAGAACTTGATAGGCCCAGCTGCCAGGATACTGGCGTGATCCAATTCTGGATAAAGTGTGGCACAAGATTCCCCTTAATTGATGATTTAGAACCTCTTCTCAAGGACGCTGTTATTCAAGCTACATTATCTGCCCCGCTCAGACATAACAGCGTTGAAACATTTGACGAATACAACACAAAGAAGAATGTAGGAAAAGGTACTCCTACCATTTTCTGGGATATTATTCCAAATAGCGACAAGTGTGAAATCTACTCATATATGGCAGGTGGGGGTTGCACTCTGCCAGGAAAGGCTATGGTTTTGATGCCAAGCGCAGGCTATGAAGGAGTTGTGGATTTTGTATTGGATCAGATGACAAGCTATGGCATCAATGCATGCCCGCCTCTTCTTGTTGGCGTCGGTATTGCAACGAGCGTCGAAACTGCAGCGCTTCTTTCAAAGAAGGCTTTGATGCGACAAATTGGATCTCATAACGAAAATGAGAGAGCTAGAAAGCTGGAGGAGCTTCTCGAAGATGGCATAAATTCTATAGGTCTGGGGCCTCAAGGAATCGGAGGGAAAAGCTCTGTACTTGGAGTGAATATAGAAAACAGCGCAAGACATCCATCAGCAATAGGTGTTGCTGTCAATGTAGGTTGCTGGAGCCATAGACGGGGTCATATCATTATTGATAGCAATTTAGAGATCGTCAGCGACACCCATTCAGGCTTCAGGGCATAGGGAGGATAAAGATGATTGAGACAAGAGATGGTAAAAAGGTATTGATTACACCTGTAATAAAGGAAGATTTAGAGACTATTCATGTCGGAGATATCATATATTTAGATGGTGATTTGATGACATGCAGAGACGTTGCACATCGCAGAGTTGTAGATTATGGCATAGAGATTCCTTTTGATATCAAGGACAAGGCTATATTCCATGCAGGACCAATAGTTAAGAAGATAGAAGGAACAGATCAATATGAGATGGTATCAATAGGACCTACAACAAGCATGAGAATGGAGAAATTTGAATATGACTTCATCAAAAAAACAGGTGTAAGAATAATAGTCGGCAAAGGCGGAATGAAAGAGAACACAGAAAGAGCATGCAAGGAATTCGGTGCTATACATTGCATCTTCCCTGCTGGATGCGCCGTAGTTGCAGCATCTGAAGTATTGAGAATAAAGGAACATCATTGGGATGAGCTTGGAATGCCAGAGACTCTATGGTGTTCAGATGTAAAGGAGTTCGGCCCCTTGATTGTTTCTATAGATACATATGGAAATAATCTTTTTGAAGAGAATAAGGTGCTTTTTAATAAGAGAAAGGAGATTGCAAAGAAAGCAATTTATCCACAGGTGAATTTCATTAAGTGATTGAGGGCAGTCTTATCAGAGGCTGCCTTATAGCTGACCTTGCTCAAAAACGCAATATTGAAGTGCATTACTGAATACTTCTCAAAAGAATAATCTGTCTTATCTATATAAAGGTCTCTAAATAGCTCTCTCTTCCCATTAAAGAGAACATGGAGAGTCGAGCACATAAGACTCTTTCCATACCTTCTTGAGCGAGAGATGAAGTAATAGTTTTCAATCTGCTTCTTACAAGAGAATATACATAGGCTATCTTATCAACATAGATACATTTCTTATCTCTTCGAATGATGGCTTGGAAACTGTCATACTTTCCCTCATACCTTGTCTATAGAAAAAGGAATGATTATAAGAACCTCTACGCCACTTGGCTCTGTGTTTCTAATAGTCATGGATGCTCTGCCTTTATAGAACATCTCAAGACGTTTTCTTGTATTCGATATCCCCATTGACTTCTTCTTCTCAAGTGCGTTGTCATTTGAGTTTATAGCAATAAGCTCTTCTTCCTTTATAGTCTTTCCGTCATTGATGATTGAAATATGCATCTCATCATCTATATGCTTTATCGATAATGATACATTAACTGTATTCTTACCATAGAATGCATGCTTGAAGACATTCTCCAAAAGTGGCTCAATGAATAGACATGGCACTTTAACATCACCAAGTCCGTCATCTATATCCTCTGTGTATTTGAAGCGGGATGGGAATCTATATTCCTGTATTTTGATATAGCGTCTAGTCTGCTCCAGCTCTTTATCAAGCTCTATGCCATCTATTCCGGCAGTTAAAGAATAATGAAGAAGCTTGCTCAGCTGTTCAATCATCCTTGATACGTCATTGTCTCCATTAAATAGTCTGATGGCCTTCCAATATATTGTATCGAGAGTGTTATATAGAAAATGAGGGTTCAGCTGCAGCTGCAATGCTCTGCGCTCAGCTGTCTCCTTTTGTAGTCTGAGATACTCACCCTCCATGAAGGTCTGAAGGATTTTATCATTGATATAGTCATAGACATCTGTATAGCTGTCTAGCTCATCAGAGTCTGGGCTCTGATTGAACTTCATCATCATTGACTTCAGAAAAGAGACCTCTCTCTTATGTGCCTTCTGCGTGATGCAGAAAGCTATCAAAAGAGCTAATAAAGTCAAAAGAATTGTATACATAAGAAGAGTATTGCTTATGTAATAAAGATCATGCTTTGGATATACGAGCTTATACTTCCAGCGATATGAATCATCACTTGAATTGAATTCTATGCCATTTGGTACATCATCTCCTATATTGAAAAGAAGCTCTCCTTCTTCTGAGTATATGAAGAGTGATGCGTTGTCACTGAAAGATGCAGCGCTTTGAAATACATCCTTCTTAAGATCAAGTATGATGATGCCGATCTGTTTGCCAAGAGAGCTTGTTATAGGACGTGATATCCTAAGATATGGGCCAAAGAGTGATGTCCTGTTCCTATCCTTATGCACTTCAGACATGTATTCTTTCACCCAATCCTTATTGATAGATGAAGAGAGAGCTGTAAAGC
>CAVHSB010000097.1:0-2551 GCA_963638635.1 Flexilinea sp. | reverse complement strand
GTATAAGACCTTTAGGGTTATCTATATAGATTGATATATCATTGATATTCTGATGCGCATTCATTATCGCATTTATTATGCCGCTTAGAATCTTGCTCTCTCTATATTCATTATAATCAACATCAATGCCATCTGTTATAGCTCTGAATCTGCGAGAAATCTCACTATTAGATGAGAATTGAAGAGTCAGAGAGTCCATCTCCTGAAGCACTGTCTCATAGTAGGTAGATATCTGTGCAAGCTGTGCCTTCGCATTTTCATCTACCTTTCTGTTTATTATTACACGGCTTATTATCGTAGCACCGCCGCCTAAGAAAACAATAACAAAGAATATAGGTAGAAAGTACGATAGATAGAGACGAAGAAATCTATTCTTTTTCTTCATTGAGAGCAGCCTCTTTTCTATAATTCTGTGGACTTACGCCTACAATACGCTTGAAGGTTCTGCAGAAGTTCTGCGTATCCTGATAGCCTAGGAATCTAGCAATGGCCTCATTAGTATACCTATCATAGCCAGATAGAAGCTCTTTGGCTTTATTTATCTTAAGCTCCAGAAGATGGTCCTGGAAGTTCTTGCCGGTCTTTTCCTTAAATAATCTCGACAAGTATGAGATATTGATTCCAAGCTCATCTGCAACCTTCTTAAGGGATGCAGTCCTGAGATCACGCACAATCAAGGACCTCGCCTTTTCAACGAGCGTCGCACTTTCATCCTCAGCTATCACTTTGTCATCGAGCTTGAGCTTTATCTTTCTAAGCAAATTCTTTATATCCTCAAAGGAAGTTGGCTTAGTAAGATATTCAGCAACTCCAGCACGTAAAGCTTCTCGCGCATATTCAAAATCATCATAGGCGCTTATTATGCATACAATAGGAGGATTAGGCTCTCTCTCTAGCTCTCTAGCGATATCAAGTCCTGAAATTTCTGGCATCATTATATCTGTAAAGACGACATCTGGTGCTTGCTCTTTTATTGCCTTAAGCCCCTCTTTTCCATCTTCATACATTCCTTTGACATAGAAGCCTTCCTCTTCAAATGGGAAGAAATCAACAAGGCCATGAAGATGTTCACTCTCATCATCTATTACTATAATGCTGTACATGCTTAAATTATAAATCAGTCACAGCAATATATCCACATCACTTTTTCATCGACTATGTCAAATAATGATTAAGCAATGTCAAAAAACCATTACTATGGGATTTTCAAATGACTAGGTGTAAAATTATAAAAAAATCAGGAGGATTTATGAAAAATACGAGGATATGCATCATAGGAGGAGGCAGCAGACTCTGGGCAATAAGCTTCATGAAGGATCTTGCTCTTAATAAGGAAGCGGCTGGAACAGTAGTTCTCTATGATATCGATAAGGAAGCTTCAAGACGCAACGTTGAAGTAGGAAACAGAATGCTGAAAATCAATAACAATGAAGGCCGTTTCCACTATGTTGCAGAGGATGATTTAGAGACAGCATTAAAGGGTGCTGATTTAGTTCTTATCGTAATAGAGCCTGGCAAGACTGAATGCAGATATGCAGACCTTGTTCTTCCAGAGCAATATGGCATTTTGGAGACTGTTGGCGATACAACAGGGCCTGGTGGTCTTATTAGAGCTAGGCGTGCACTTCCTCTATTCTTTGATTTTGCAAGAGCAATAAAGAAGGTTTGTCCAGATGCATGGGTAATCAACTATACAAACCCAATGACACTTTGTACAGCAGCACTATACAAAGCATTTCCAGAGATTAAGGCCTTCGGATGCTGCCATGAGGTATTCCATACAGAGGATGCTCTATGCCGCATAGTTGCGAAGGAATTTGATGTACCACTTCCAAACAGAAGAGACCTCAGAGTAGATATAACAGGCGTAAATCACTTCACATTCATGACTGGGGCATGGTGGGAAGGCCATGATCTGATGCCAATTGTTAAGAGAATTGCAAATGATCCAGAAACCTTCTCAGATCATACTGAGATAGCCAAGCAAAGAGAGAAAGAAGAGAAATGGTTCGATTGTGACCAGCTTGTAGCCTTTGAGTTCATGAAGAGATTCGGAGTTCTAGGTGCAGCAGGAGACAGACATCTATCAGAGTTCGTTCCATGGTTTCTGAAGGAGGAAAGATATCTCAATAAGCTCGGCGTTGTAAGAACTCCATATTCGTGGAGACTCAAGAATGCAGCAGAGAAGAAGGCCAAGACATTCTCAGATGAAGAGCTTATTGCAAAACCAAGTGGTGAGGAAGGCGTAGATATCATGATGGCCCTTCTTGGAGAGAAGCCTCTTAAGACAAATATGAACAGACCTAATGAGGGACAGATTTCATATCTTCCAAAAGGCAGAATAGTTGAAAGCCTAGGTCTTATCGACAAGGACTCTGTTACACCGATTCTATCAACAGACCCTCCACTAGCTATACAGGAGCTTGTTAAGAGAATATCTGATGAGCAACAAATTGCATTAGATGCAATCTGGGAAGGAGACGATGAGAAGCTATTCCAGGCATTCTTAATGGATCCTTTGATGGATCTGCCTATTGATAAAGCCAGAGAG
>CAVHSB010000096.1:0-7492 GCA_963638635.1 Flexilinea sp. | reverse complement strand
AAGTTATTGAGCGCTGATTGCGTCTTCTCCCTCTTGATCGGAAGAATACCTGTCATGTATGCAAGTGCTATATACTTAGTAGGCTCAACGCCCTTAAAGAGTCCTCTCAGGAATGCAATATAATCATCCTGCACTTTCTTGTTATTGGCATCATCTCTTATCAGAACATCCCATTCATCGATTATCACCACAAACTGGCTACCTGTAGCTACATTGATCTTAGCCAGTGCATTGGCAATTGATCTTTCACTCTTTGATACATCTTCAGGATAATACTCTCTGAGCTCTGCAATAATCTCTTTCTTTATCAAAGGAATAATCTTCTCAGGCTTTCCTGCAAGCTCCATAAAGCCCTGCACATCAAAATGGATTACATCATATTTATTGAGATGCTCTTTGAAGCCTGGATCCTTGCTTATCTCAAGCTTTGAGAACAATGATTCAGAATCTGCACCTTTAGAATAATAGGCTGCCAGCATATTGGCTGTTGTTGATTTTCCAAATCTTCTAGGTCGACTGTTGCAGATGAATGCATCTGAAGAAGAAAGAACGCTATTTGTAAATTCAATCAAGCCGCTTTTATCGACATAGATTTTAGCATTTACTAATGCTTGAAATGCAGAACAATCCGGATTAACAAATCTTCCCATATGTGCATGCTCCTTTGCTATTTGTATTATACTTCATCTGTCCATAAAATAGTATCTTAGAGCTAATTACAGAAGAAAGGACTCTTCTTATTCCGTGTCAGATTGATTGAGCTATCTTAATAATGAAGCTATCACTTAAAGGAACCAATGCCTTAATGAACAGGATTCTGTCAGAGCCTTCAATCAATACTTCTAGCTTGTTCTTAGATTTTACGACATTAAGAGACAAAGCTTCAGAGAGTGCTTCATCTCTCAATCCAGGCTTTCCCATTAGCTCTCTTTTCGCAATAGAGCGAAGCAATTCAGAGCTTGATGAATATTGCGTATAGCTGATGAAATCCTCTTTAGAAGCACCAGGGCCTAAATATTGCTCATACGAATAGCTATACATTGAGAATATGCTCCTACTCTCGCTATGCTTGCTATTCTTATACTCTCCATCACCTCTTCCTAAGTCTTTAAGAGTTATAGGAATATCATCATTATAGAGAGTATATGTTCTTCCATTTATCTCTGTCTTGATTCCATGGGAGCCTGTTCCCCAGAAGAAATCAAAGACAAGAAATATGAGTATCAAGAACAGTGTAATAGAGGTTAATAAGGTACTTCTATCTAGGTATCTATAGTGCCTATTGAAGGTCTTTCTATATTTAATATTATAGATTAGAGCAAGAACAGACAAAACAAAGGAAGCGATAAACAATAGGAATATAGCTATGCCAAAGAATGAATAGAGATTGCTTGATGAAATTCTCGGAAGATCTGTGAACAATAGAAATGAGAGAAATACCAAATAAATCAAAGACAACAATAGATTGGAAACAATTTTACCTCGTCTTCTCTTCGCTGCCTTTTCTTTAGCCAAATCCTCAGCACATGGTATTTCGGAAGCTTCTCTCTCTTCAACCAAAAAGGCATGACGACGGCTATCTGCAATATCTTCCGGACCTCCGATATCTATCATATCCCAACCTTTCTTTCTCAGGTATGGAAGCTCTTTTCTGAGCTCTATCTCTGTTGAAGTCTCAGGGCTTCTAGACAAAAAGGAGTATGCAGCCATACGTCTTTTTTTATTGGCCTTCTTAAAATAGAAAAAGTTTCCTCTATTCTTTGAGAGTATGTAGCCTTTATCCCCTTCACGATTAAGAAAATCAGTAATCTCTTCATCGCTATGTCTAGTCAAAAGCATGAAACGTACTCTCATCAATCCTCCAAAAAAGAGCGCCATTTAGACGCTCTTTATTTATAAAATAAATTGCTTAAACGTTAAAGCCAAGCTCTTTCTGCTTCAAAGGACAAGCTACAAAGTGGTTAGGGCTAACTTCAATGAGCTGAGGTACAGCTTTCTTGCAGATGCCCTCATTGCACTCCAAGCATCTCTTTGCGAATCTGCACTCTGCAGGAGGCTCAATTGGGCTAGTAATCTCACCAGTAAGCTTTACTCTTTCCCTCTTATGTCCAAGTTCTGGAATAGGAATAGCAGAAAGAAGAGCCTGTGTATATGGATGGATAGGATTATCAAAAAGCTCTTCTGCTGGAGCCTTCTCAACAATCTGACCAAGATACATAACAGCAATCTCATCAGAGAAGTGGTTTACTACAGATAAATCATGAGTAATGAAGATATATGTAAGACCAAGCTTCTCCTGCAGATCGCCAAGAAGGTTAAGGATCTGAGCCTGAATAGATACATCAAGTGCAGATACAGGCTCATCGCATATAATAAGCTTTGGCTCCATAGCTAGAGCTCTAGCTATACCGATCCTCTGTCTTCTTCCACCATCTAGCTCATGAGGATATGTATTGATATATCTCTCAGCAAGGCCAACAGTATCCATAAGCTCAAGAACTCTTTCCTCAATCTTTAGCTTACCCTTGATAATGTGGTTCTCAATGATAGGCTCTGCAATAATCTGGCTTACAGTCTTCTTTGGATCAAGAGATGAAAAAGGGTCTTGGAATATGATCTGCATATCCTTTCTCTTATGTCTCATCTGGCTCTTTGATAGCTTATTGATATCCTCACCGTCAAAGATCACCTCTCCAGAGGTTGGCTCCAACAGACGTAGTATTACTCTGCCTGTTGTACTTTTGCCGCAACCTGACTCACCTACAAGCCCTAATGTCTTTCCACGCTCTAGGGTGAAATTTATATCATCAACAGCATGGAGCATGCCTTTTGAGGTCTTGAAGTATTTCTTAAGATGTTTAACTTCCAGAATATTATCAGCCATTTTTCTTTCTCCTCTCAAGCATGAAGCTAGGTTCTCTATCATATCTAGAACAAGCTACAGTATGTGTTCCACCTACATTCTTAAGTGCTGGTAGTCCCTTTTCACACTCATCTGTTCTGTAGTTGCAGCGAGGTGCGAAAGGACATCCTGGAGGCAGATTAGTAGGATCAGGCATAAGGCCATGGATAGGCTTAAGCTTATTCTGTCTATTCTTAATATTAGGCAGCGAATTGAAAAGTCCCTCTGTATAAGGATGCATAGTCTCACCGAATACCTCTTCAAGTGAACCCTGCTCTACAATATGGCCTGCATACATTACAGCAACCTCATCACATACCTCAGCAACAATACCCAAATCATGAGTAATCATGATCATAGATGTATTGTACTTCTCCTTAAGGTTATTCATAAGCTCAAGTACCTGCGCCTGAATAGTTACATCAAGAGCGGTTGTAGGCTCATCTGCAATCAAAAGCTTAGGGTTGCAAGCAAGAGCAATAGCAATGACTACTCTCTGCTTCATTCCTCCTGAGAATTGATGAGGGTACTCTCCGAGTCTTGTGCGGGGAATACCTACAAGCTCAAGCATATCTCCAGCCTTCTTCATAGCTTCATCCTTATGAAGATGCTCATGAATCTCAATAGACTCTGCAATCTGCTCACCTACAGTGAATACAGG
This sequence comes from Flexilinea sp., assembly GCA_963638635.1. Lineage (GTDB taxonomy): Bacteria > Spirochaetota > Spirochaetia > Sphaerochaetales > Sphaerochaetaceae > Ornithospirochaeta. The sequence continues at coordinate 3,929 of CAVHSB010000096.1, read as the reverse complement.
GTTAAGAGCTGTCATTGGATCTTGGAAGATCATAGAGATATCCTTACCCCTGACCTGCTCAAGCTTCTGAGCAGACATACCTCTGACATCCTGTCCATCAATTTCCAAACGATCACACTCAACAACTCCTGGTGGATCCGGAACAAGACGAAGCATAGCAAGAGCAGTAGTAGTCTTACCTGCACCAGTCTCTCCAACAAGGCCTAAAGTCTTTCTGTAGCCAAGCTTTAAATCTATACCATTGACAGCATGAACGATGCCATCTTCTGTTTCAAAACGAACATTAAGATTCTCGATATTTAGAATCTCTCTATCCTCAATTTTCTCTCCCATAACTCCTCCTAGCGCTTAAGTTTTGGATCGAGCGCATCTCTAAGTCCATCACCTAATAGGTTGAGCGACAGAACAGTAATCATAATTGCAATACCAGGGAATAGCGTCATATAGCTATAGTCTCTGATATATAGTCTACCAGCAGAGAGCATTGAGCCCCATTCTGGAGCAGGTGCTGGAACACCAAGGCCTAGGAATGAGAGCTGTGCTGCAGAAATGATAGCAGAACCAACTCTAAGTGTTGCCTGTACAATAATCTGAGATACACAGTTAGGAAGAATATGAACAATAACAATCTTCCAGTCAGGCTGACCAATTGCACGAGCAGCCTCTACATACTCCTCATCCTTTACAACGAGAACAGCGGCACGAGCAACACGTACAAATGGAGCTGTACTAGCAATACCTACTGCAATCATCAAGTTAAGAGTACTCTTGCCAAGTGAGGATACAACTGCTATAGCCATCAATACAGAAGGAATAGATGAGAATATATCACATATTCTCATTACGATATTCTCAAATGCACCACCGATATAGCCAGCAGCAGCGCCAAGAGCGGTTCCAACAACTAAGGCTATCAAAACAGCAACAAGGCCAACTGCAAGCGAGTATCTAGCACCATAGACAATACGAGCAAAGATATCTCTACCAAGGTCATCCGTTCCACATATATGGTTCTTTGAAGGCCATTGCATTCTCTCTCTTACGTTCATTCCAATAACATCCTTGTTATAGTCATAAACAAGAGGAGCAATCAAAGCAGCAATAATTATCAGAATAAGAAGAACAAGACCGATAATAGCACCCTTGTTTCTCCTGAGCTGTCTCCATACCATTCCCAAAGTGCTTCTTTTCTTATAGACCTGGGAGGCTCTTTTTTCTTTTTCGTCCATACCTATCTCCTACTTTGTGTATTGTGCCTTGATACGTGGATCTACGTAGGCATAAACGATATCTACAAGGAGGTTAACAACAGTAACAAGCATTGTAGTCATAATAAGTGCACCTGTAACAGTTGGAATATCACGCTGATCAATAGCATCAACAACTAGTCTTCCAACTCCAGGCCATGCAAATACAGTCTCAGCTAGAACAGATCCACCAAGTACGTTAGAGAACTGAACGCCAAAAATTGTGATAATAGGAATGAGCGCATTTCTGAGTGCATGGTGATAAACGACCTTTCTCTCAGATACACCTTTAGCCCTAGCTGTTCTAAGATAATCCTGTCTTAAAACATCAAGCATCGAGGATCTAGTAGTTCTTGTAAGAAGAGCTGCAAGACCAACACCTACAGTAACAGCAGGCAGAACAACGCTTCTGAAGCCCTCTGCTCCGCCACTTGGGAACCAGCCAAGCTTAAGAGAGAAAAGAAGCATCAGCAATAGGCCAAGCCAGAAGTTAGGCATAGACAGACCTAAGAGAGCAAGAATCATTGCAAGCGTATCTTTCCATGAGTTCTGATTAACTGCAGCAACTATACCAAGAGGAACAGATATTATAACAGCTACAAACATTGCAAGAGATGCAAGTTTGAGAGTGTTTGGAAGTCTCTGCAAATAAAGCTCCATAACATCGAGCTTACTTACATATGAGATGCCAAGGTCACCTCTGATCAAATCCCCGATATAGCGGAAATAACGTTCGATGAGAGATCCATTGAGTCCCATCTCCTCTCTTAAAGCCTCTAGCTGCTCTTCTGTCGCATCTGGTCCAGCAACCTGATAAACTGGGTCGCCTTCTGCTACATTCATGATCGCAAAGATTATGAAAGCTACGCCAAGAAGAACAGGGATAAGCATAAGAAGTCTTTTAATAATATATCTATGCATAAATTCTCCTGTAGTTTCCTAAAATAGGGTACAGACAGAATCTGTACCCTGCTAATTTTTTAATTAAATGAACTACTCTTCTAGAGCAATCATTCTGAAGTCATGCTTTGCATCTGGCTTCCAGATTGCACCAACAAGACCCTTCTTTGCACCGATGTTGATATAAGATGTACAAATAGGAACAATTGGGCAAATCTCATCAAGGTAATCCTCGATAGCATAATAGTCATGGAGACGTGTTGTAGGATCTGTCTCAACAAGTGCCTCATCAAGAAGCTCGTTGAATGCCTGATCCTTCATGTTACATCTGTTAGAACCATTCTTCTTTAGTGTTCCATCAGCCTGCAAGGTAGAACCATGCTGGTTTCTGAGTGTGTAGTCAGTACCAAGATCATCTGTAAACTGATATAGAGCTAGCTCGTAATCAAGAGATGCATCGTTAAGCTTGCCCTTAAGAGCAGCTGTTTCCATCTCCTCAAGTACGATATTGATACCAATCTGAGCACAGCTGTTCTGGAAAATGAGAGCTGCAGTCTTCTTGAATTCCTTATCAACCATGATGTGGAATGTGAGCTGACCTGGCTTGTAGCCTGAAAGAGCAAGCTCTTCCTTAGCCTTCTCAAGATCATATTCATAAACATGGATATTTGGATTTAGACCGAACTGGCCTCTATTGATGTAGTTGTTATGAACAATAGCAAGACCATCGTAAGCAGCATATACAATAGATTCCTTATCCATAGCATAGGCAAGAGCCTTTCTTACATGCTCGTTATTGAGTCCTGGTTTCTCCATCTGCATTGGCATATATAGCATTACAACGTTTGGAGTCTGGATAAGATCAAGCTTTGAATCAGCTTTGATTCTATCAAGGTCAGTTGTTGAAGGATCGATACATACATCAATCTCACCAGTCTGGAGAGCAATTAGACGAGTTGAAGCCTCTTTATAGAGCTTAAGAACGATTCTTCTTGTAGGAGCTGCACCAGTTCTGTAGCCTTCGTAGCGAACAAATGAGCAATGTGATCCTGGAACCCATTCCTCAAGAGAGAACATACCAGATCCCATTCTTGGACCGTTAACTGAATCCTTTTCGCAAGCAGCCTTAGAAAGAATAGACATACCACCATGAGCCATAAGTGTAAGCCAATCCTGGTTAGCCTTTGAAAGTGTTACGCGAACATGTGTTGGATCAATTACTTCTGTTGAAACTACATCAGCTACCTTCTGCATAGCAAAAGAAGATGTCTTAGCTCTGTCATATGTATATTTTACGTCCTCAGCTGTGAGTGGAGTACCATCTGTGAATGTTGCACCTTCTGCAATAGTAAAATCATATACACAGCCATCATCAGAAACTGTCCAGCTTGTAGCAAGTGCTGGGATAACTGTATTAGTCTCTGGATCGATGTTAACTAAGCGCTCATGAGTAAGATAGAAAACCATCATATTTGCATCTGTATTTGAACCCTGAGGATCAAGGTTGTTAACATCATTAGCAATACCAATAGTAACTGTATCCTTATATTTTGCACCCTCTTTGACTTCTGCAGATTTAACGCTGCCAGAAGCTGTTGAAGTTCCAGCTGACTCAACCACTACAGGAGCGGCAGATGACGAGCTAGAAGATGATGACGAAGAAGAAGCTGATGAGCTAGATTTTGAACAGCTCATTAATAGACTAGACATGACAAATGCCATGATTAGAACTATCGAAAGTGCTTTTTTCATAAATTCCTCCACTTAATATTTAGTATTCAC
>CAVHSB010000095.1:1120-7863 GCA_963638635.1 Flexilinea sp. | reverse complement strand
TATGGCAGAGAGGAAAAGACGCGTTTAGCTGCTTAATTCATCCGCACAGGTCGAAAGAATTTCGTGATAAAAAGATACAATCAATTGATTCAAGATAGAGGAAATAGCTTCCTCCTTGATTTTGGCATTGCTGAAGATTATATCCTGATGAGTTGATTTGCGATAATTGGAGTTCCTGTTTTTCTATTTTCGATTCATATAATAAATCCAAATATGTCAAAGTGAGTTTGACGAATTTGTAAAACTCATCTTGACAAATTCGGAATACAACCAAGAGAATTAAGTATATGGAAAACAGCTTGTATAAGCCAAGAATTATTGATGAAGAGATAAAGCAGAAGCTTTTAATGGCTAAAGCTATATGCGTTCAAGGACCAAAGGCATGTGGAAAGACATGGACAGCATTAAAGCATGCAGCTAGCTCAATAATGCTAGGGGATGGAAAAGATAATTTTGCTAATCGCAGAATCTCTGAAATTGATTATTCATTTGCTCTCAAGGGTGATAGACCTCATCTTATCGATGAATGGCAGGAGATACCTTCTCTCTGGGATGCAGTAAGATTAGAAGTTGACAGGTCAAATGATAAGGGCCAATTCATATTGACTGGTTCTTCGACTCCCGTTCGTAAAGGGATAATGCATTCAGGAACAGGTCGTATAGCTCTATTGAATATGAGGCCAATGTCGTTATTAGAATCAGGAGAATCTTCAGGAAAGATATCCATATCGTCCTTGTTTAAGAGTAATATCGCGTCGCCTTGTGAAGCAGAGAACCCGGGGTTAGAGAAGCTTGCCTATTACATAGTAAGAGGTGGCTGGCCTTCTGCTATTGATTTGCCGATGCAATGTGCTCAAGCATTTTCCAATGATTATGTGAATGGACTTCTTCAAGAAGATATTCCTCGGGTTGCTGAGAAGGTTGATATCGCAAAGATGCATAAGTTCATGCGTTCTCTTGCAAGAAATGAAAGCACAACAGCATCTAAAAAAACAATCATCAGAGATATGAACAATGAAATCAGCGATGAGACAATCAATTCATATACTCAAATTTTATCACAATTGTTTTTGCTGGCACCTCAATTGCCATTCAGTCCTTCTGTAAGATCAACATTGAGAATGAAGCAAATGGATAAAAGACACTTTATAGATCCTTCTATTGCTGCTTCTTTGCTTGGGATAACATCAAAGGGTCTTATAAATGATCTGCAGACATTTGGCTTCCTCTTTGAGGCTCTTGCAGAAAGAGATCTTTCAATATATGCATCAGCATCTGGGTGTAAGCTGTATCATTATCAAGACTATAAGGACAATGAAGTTGATGCTATAGTTGAAGCCCCTGATGGAGAGTGGGGAGCTATAGAGATAAAACTTGGTGCTGGTGAGATAGATTATGCTGCTAAGACACTCTTGAAGGCTGACAAAGCTATGCGGGAAGCAACAGGAAAGGGGGCAGCTTTCTTAGCTGTTGTATGTGGCTTGATTTCCTATGGATACACGCGGGAAGATGGCATTAATGTTATACCTATAACTGCGTTGGGTGTGTAGCTAATGATTTCTTATTAGCTCAGAGGAATGTTTTGTATAGAGAAAATAAGTGGTCTGGACTAAGATAATCATATGAAGGAAATATCTGTAAACGTAAGCTCTTTTGAGAGATTAAGAACACAAGGTGACTATATGTATGTTGATAAAACAGCCTATGTATATTCTCTTGTAAGAAGCAAATTGAAAAACTATTACTTCATATCTCGGCCAAGAAGATATGGAAAGAGTCTTATGTGCTCGACTCTCCATGCTCTCTTTGATGGGAAGCGAGAGCTATTTAGAGACCTTTACATAGATAAGACAGATTATTCCTTTGAGAAGTATCCAGTAATGCACTTCAATATGGCGCTATTGAGCAAGGTCAGCTATGAGGCATTTCTCAATGATTTCCAGATAGCAATAATGGATGAGGCTGAGAGTAATGGGATAATGGTAGAGAGAAGCGAGCCCTCAACTATGCTTAATTACGTTCTTAAGGTAGCAGAGAAGGAAGTCGTAATCATCGTAGATGAATATGATGAGCCTATGATCCATACATACGAAGACAAGGAGAAGGCCGAGAGAATCAGAGAATCCTTCAGCCAATTCTATACAGTCATAAAGAACAGAAGTGAGAAGATACGCTTCTTCTTCATAACTGGAATCACGAAGTTCTCAAATATGTCCATCTTTAGTCAGATGAACAATCTGACGGATCTGACGTTCAGCGATACATGCTCTGCTATGTTTGGCTATACTGAGGATGAGTTGCTTTCATATTTCTCTGACTACATAGACGAATATATGGATAGGGATGATAAAGAGTACAAAGGTAGAGAAGACTTCATTGATGCAATCAGAGAATACTATGACGGCTATCGCTTCTCGTATGACAGCCCTATAAAGGTCTATAATCCAGTCTCAATAGGAGTATTCTTCAATAATAAATGCAGGTTCAGGCCTTATTGGGTTGAGACGGGAGCAAGCACATTGGCCTTAGCGCTTGCTAAAGACTATCACTTAGAAAGGATAATCAGTGAAAATCCCGTAATTGGCTTAAATGCCATAAATACATTCGACTATTCGCTGCTTGCAGAGAAGGAGCTGAAGGATTCTCAGGTGCTGGCACTTATACTTTTCACAGGCTATCTGACGATAAAGGAAGGCGATTCGAATGGTATTGTACTTACCTTTCCCAATACTGAGGTTAGAAAGACATTCACAGAGAGCTTTGTTGAATTATTCTCTGGTATTGATGTGAGCATCTTTGCAATAGAAGGAGCTAAAGCAACACGAGCTAGAAACAGCAGAAGGCTTGTTGACGTTCTAAATGCTTTCTTCAAGGAGTTTCCTTATACAATACTTGATAAGAAGGAGCGAAGCTATCAGGAAGTATTCTATGCATTCTTCCTCATGATTGGTGGAATAAGAATAGATGCAGAAGAGGCTACTTTGCTTGGCAGATCAGATATTGTTCTTACTTCAAGTCATGATGTTTATATCATTGAGATGAAGGTTGATGGATTTGCTGATGAAGCACTTTCTCAGATAAACACCAGAGAGTATTACAGTAGGTACATAAATACAGATAAAGAGATTCATATAATAGGAATGAGTTTCTCTTCAAAGAGCAGAGAGATTGAAGAATGGAGAGAAGTAATTGTAGATAAGTCCAAAGAGCCTAGCTATCTTGGAAAGCTCTAAAATATACCTCGGGTGTTTCCCGAGGTAGTATCATCTAGAATGCTTCTATAGTCTTTACAGTCTCTTTTACTGTATCGGGATTCAGATTCTCAAGAGTCCATGGAACATCTATTCCTCTTCTCTTGATCTCTTCAGCAAAGCCATGCCAGTCAAATACACCAGTAAGTGCAGGAATATTTCCGATTTTGTGTCCATCATTCTCATCAAGCTTATAGTCCTTGCAATGAATTGCGATAAGTCTATCGCCATATAGGTCTAGGATTGGAGTGTAGAATGCCTTCATAGCTTCCTTTGTCGGCTGCTTTAGAGGAACTCCATCGCTTTCCTTTATTCCTTCATATGGAACTAGATTGATTGGGTCAAAGAGTACCTTAAGATGCTTTGAAGGGAACTTCTCTAGCATTCTGGCCATTCTTTCAGGAGAGGACATGGTATGTTGATGATTTACAGCCTCAATAGTGCAATAAGCATCATACTTGGCTGCAGCTTCAACCATTCTTGAGAGTCCGCTATAGAAGATTTCTATATTTTCAGGATCTGCAGTATCTACGCTGTATCCGCCTTTAGGGTTTCTTGTGCCAGTCTCTGTTGCAACTATCTTTGTGCCAAATGCCTTGTTTAACGATAGAGCTTTGATAAAGCGCTGTATCTCGCTCTCTCTCTTTTCTTCGTCTATATGAGTTGGCTGTATGTATGCTCCTAATATAGCAATCTTGATGCCATGCTTATTGAGTGTCTCTCTTATAGAGCATATGTAATCCTCATCCCATTCCTGCCAAGGCTTAGATGAAGGTACAACCTTCTTTAGTGCAAGCTGAATAAAAGAGCTGTCAAAGTCTCTCTCAATGCGGCTTCCGAGTTCTTCAACTGAATTGAATGAGCCATAGTCATGGGCTCTGAGTCCTACTTTAATCATGGCTAAAGTCTAGTGTAAAAGGCGTTTTATTGCAAAAGAAAGTTTGTTTTTAATTCACATAGGATTGTACACTTTATCTGTGGAGTTATCTATGAGCGAAGAAAAGACAAGAGATATCGTTAACTTGAAGCCGATTGATGGCAATATGCAGAAGATTATCCAGGATGCCTTAATATCTGCATCTAAGGTAGTGCTATCTGGTGGTGTATTCCAGACTGGACCACTTGATGTTCCATCCTTTACAGAATTAACTATAGAAGAAGATGCAACCCTTAAGTTCATCCCGGATTTTGAAGGCTATGAGCCAGTATTCACAAGATGGGAAGGTGTTAAATGCTGGTGTATGCATCCATGTCTTTTCATAAACAATGCTGAAGCTGTTGTTCTATCTGGTAAAGGTACGGTAGATGGATCTGGTGAGGCTTGGTGGGAAGAGTGCGATAAGAAAAGAAGAGATAGTGCATCTGTTCCTACTCTTCCAATTGAATTGAGATTCAAGGAGCTTAATCCTGATTATAGGAATCAGCCTGGTGGCGGCGGTGGTAGACAGACTCAATTTTTGCGTCCTCCACTACTTCAGATAAAGAGCAGCAAGAATGTAAGAGTTGAAGGCCTTACATTCACAAACTCTCCATTCTGGACAATACATCCTGTATTTACAGATCATCTGACATTCAGTGGTATTCATGTAAAGAATCCAAAGGATGCTCCTAATACAGATGGTATAGACATTGAATCCTGCTCAAATGTCTTGGTTGAGAATTCTCTTGTTGAGGTTGGTGATGATGGTATTGCGCTTAAGTCTGGTTCTGGTGCATCAGGAATCAGGGATGGAGTTCCATCTGAGAACGTAACTATCAAGGGCTGTACTGTAAGATGGGCACATGGCGGTGCAGTAATTGGATCTGAGACTGCAGCTGGTATTAATAATATACATGTTGAGGATTGCTTCTTTGATGGTACTGATAGAGGTATAAGGATAAAGACTAGACGTGGAAGAGGCGGGGCAATCCATGATCTTTTCTTCAAGAATATAAAGATGGTCAACAACCTATGTCCATTTGTAATCAATATGTTCTATAAGTGCGGTGCTACAGATATGTCTGTATTCTCACTTGATAAGGAGATGATCACAGAGGAGACTCCTGATGTATATTCTGTGCATATTGATGGCTGTACAGCTACTGGATGCCAAAGCTCTGCGGGCATGATTGTCGGGCTTCCAGAGAGACCTGTTGCAGGCGTTGAGATTGTAAACTCAAGATTTGAGGTTGCAGACGATGCGTCAAGGCTTATAAGTGAGTCTGATATGTACAAGGGTATTCCTACACCAGATTCCCGTGGATTCAGAATAAGATATGCAAACAACGTTAAGCTTGATGGCCTAGAGGTTGTATGTGATGGAGATAAAGTCATTATAGAAGATGGGGTTGATCTTCTGTAGTTATTGACAAAGGGGATATAAAAGGCCGATTATCTCAGTAGATATTGAAAGATGAATAGAATGATGTCCATGTCAATGTATATGATGATGTACCATATTTCACGATAATGGGCTCTTCCTTATTAACTAATAAAAGCAGAGAGGAGTTCAAGCTCCTCTTTTTTTTGAGGTCATATGATTGAAATTAAGAATTATAACAAGACCTTCCATTTGAAGGGCCTTGATGTAGAAGCATTGAGAGATGTTTCTTTGAAAATTGAAGATGGTGAGGTATATGGAGTAATCGGCTACTCTGGAGCTGGTAAGTCTACGCTTGTAAGATGCATTAACTTTCTAGAAGTTCCAGACAGTGGCTCCCTAGAGATAAATGGCAACAATATAGATATTAAGGATGGGGTTCTCTATAGAGATGGAGTAAGGCTGTCAGTTAAAGAGCTCAATAAGATGAGAAAGGGTATTGGAATGATATTCCAACACTTCAATCTTCTTGATAGAAGCACTGTCTTTGATAACATTGCATATCCTTTGAGGTATCAGGGGCTAAGCAAGGAAGAGATAGCGAAAAGAGTATTTGAGATGCTTGATCTTGTATCTCTTCGTGATAAGGTCAATGCATATCCATCTCAATTATCTGGAGGCCAGAAGCAGAGAGTTGCTATTGCAAGAGCGCTAGTGAATAATCCTAAGATCCTTCTGTCAGATGAGGCTACAAGCGCACTAGATCCTGAGGCAACGGAGTCTATTCTGAATCTTCTTGCAGAGCTTAATAAGAAACTTGGCCTTACTGTTATAATCATTACTCACGAAATGGCTGTTATAAAGACAATATGCAGCAAGGTTGCGGTTATGGAGGATGGAAGAGTTGTTGAAGAGGGTAATGTCTATGATATCTTCTCTTCCCCTGAGGCTCCTATTACAAAGAAGTTCGTATCATCAACCTCATCTCTCTCTAAAATCGATAAGCTTATTAAAGCCAATAGCGCTGTTGTCGCTACTAAGGGCAATGAGAGACTCTACAAGCTTACCTTCAAGAAGGATGTCGATGAGCCTGTTATCTCTGAAATCTCCAGAAGATTCGATATTGATTGCTCTATAGTTCTTGCTAACGTTGAGGTAATCGGCAACGATGCACTTGGTGCAATGATTGTTA
>CAVHSB010000095.1:0-1110 GCA_963638635.1 Flexilinea sp. | reverse complement strand
TAAGTATATAACAGACCATAACGTATTATTGGAGGAAGTAAGATGAGTAGTTTCTTTGAGAGCATAGCTCCTAATTTATATGCATATAGAGCAAGATTCTTCACGAGCTTAGGTCAGACTGCTCTTCTTTTTATAATCCCTGGCTTTATCGCCTTTGTCTTAGGTCTCTTTCTGGGGGTTGTTCTCACTGTGACAAGAGATGATGGCATCAGGCCTAATAAGGTATTATTCAGAATCGTTGATGCTGTTATCAATGTCTTTAGAGCTATTCCCTTTGTAATCCTGTTGATCTTCCTTATTCCTTTTACAAGACTTCTGGTTGGAACATCTATCGGAGTAAGAGGTGCGGTAGTTCCTCTAGTATTTGGTACAGTGCCATTCTATACAAGACAGGTTGAGACTGTTCTTGTTAATCTTGATAAAGGCAAGATTGAAGCTGCCAGAGCTATGGGTACTAGCACAATCGGAATAATCTTCAGAGTATATCTCCATGAGGCTGTTCCAGAGCTTATAAGGGTTACTACGATTACTGCTATATCACTTGTAGGCCTTACAACAATGGCAGGTGCTGTTGGTGCTGGTGGTATTGGTAGCTTTGCAATCAACTACGGGCAGGGCCAGCATCATCAGGATATCGTAAATGCATGTGTAATAGTTCTTTTGATTGTTGTTTGCATATTGCAGGCACTAGGCGCAATACTTGCAAAGAAAACAACTAATAGAGCTTTATTCTCTAAGAAGAGATAGGAAGAGCTTTTGAAGCTGAAGAAATAGAGGTGCTTGTAGCTTGATAGGTTATAAGCACCTTTCTTTTAGAGAAACTCTTGCTAATTGTCTTGTTTATGCAGATTACTTTCTCTCAGATTGCGTAAAGGTTGAGAAATATCCTTATCAGCTTATCTTTTCAAATCCTGGAACGATAAGGATTGGCAAGAAACGAAATCTAGTCCAAGGAATAAAGTCCTCTCAAACATGTTCAATTACATTGGAGTTTGGGAGCGAGCAGGAAGGGGTGTTCCCAATATCTATAAAATATGGAATGATGAAAATTATGAGAGCTCAACGATAGGGGAACTTAGTGGGCGTGATGGCACGATATTAATTGTTGCA
>CAVHSB010000094.1:0-7872 GCA_963638635.1 Flexilinea sp. | reverse complement strand
TATATAGACAGAGACCACACATCGGTGCGCTACTCTTATAATATTATAGCTTCAAATATAGAAGTTGATGAGTCAATAAAATCAGCAGTTACAGAGATTAAAAACTTATTGGAAAATAAGAAATAGCTTTTTCACATCAAAATGTGGAAAATATGGTAAAAAAACGGAAATATTGTTAAAAAATTAGGTTGGTTGGTGAAATTAAATATTCAATTGTTAGTCAATGTTTAAAAATACATGTTTTGTTAACAAATAATTAAAAATTATAAATGTTTTCAAAATAATAAATTAAATCGTTTTTTAACATTTTTCCGGATACTATTAATACTACTAACCCTATATTATGCTAATATAGTAAAGATAATAAAAGGAGCACGACTCTGTATGAAATTCATTATATCCTGCAGCTTGATAAAGCCAGAAATTGAACTTGCTACTAACTTTTCATCAGCAAGAAACGCTCTATCTATCTCATCTAATGTCTTATTTGAGAACTACAATGACACTCTTACTATTAAGGCAACTGATCAAAAACTCGGATTTATATCCTCTGTTCCAGTTCAGACTATAGTACCTGGCGCTACTACTGTATTCTGTGACAAGCTTGTTGCAGTTTTGAAGAACATACCAGATGTAGATCTTGAGTTCTCAAGCGAAAATGGCAAGCTTACTATAAGACCAGTAGATAAAAGCAATAATATCAATGTAAATATCAAGACTAATGATGCAAGTAAGTATCCAATGCTACTTCAGGTTCCAGAGAGTGATTTCTTCTCACTTACACAAAAAGAAGTATCAGAAATGATAGATAAGACATCCTTCGCAGTAGGAGAAGAGAGTTCAAGACCATTCCTTACTGGCGTTTATATGGAAAAGAGAGACGAAAAGCTAGTTATGGTTGCAACTGATGGAAGAAGACTTGCATACATTGCTAAGCAATTTGAGCAGGTTATTCCTGAATTCAATGGTGCTATTATCCCGACTAAGTTCTTATTCCAGCTTAAGAATCTACTTTCAAATGAAGGTGTATTCTCTTTAGCTATAACTGAAAATGAGATATTTGCTCAGATTGGACAAAGAACTATATATTCATCTCTTATTGGTGGAAGCTATCCAAATTACGATAGAGTAATTCCAAAGTCATTCCAATATGAATGCAAGATGAAACAGAAAGATATGGAGGATGCTATCAATCTTATATCTGTACTTGTAGAAGCTAAATCTAAACGTATCTTTATAGATATCAACCCAGATGGAGTCATGCTATCAAGTGAGAATGCTGACTTTGGTGATTCAAAGCAGATAATTCCATGCTCATATAATGGACCTGAGTCTAAGATTTCATTCAACTATAATCTACTTAGCACTCCTATAAAGAAAATAGATAGTGAATTCTTTAAGATATCATTCAATAATACTGCATCTGCTATGACTTTCTTCCCTGAACCAGAGAAGGATTATCTATACGTATTAATGCCAATGCAGGTATGAGATTCTTAAAATTAGAATTAAATAATTTCAGAAATATATCCTCTGTATCCTTAGCTGTAGATTCAGAGGATATTGTTCTTACTGGCATTAATGGTCAGGGGAAAACAAATCTTTTAGAAGCTATATATACCCTATGCTATGGAAGCTCGTTCAGAACTGCTAATTTAAAAGAATGCATTAAGATAAATACTGATGGCTTTTGTGTATCTGGCATATTCAAGGATAGCGAAAAAGAGACTATAAAGATCATCTATAAGGACAATAAAAGACATATCTATATCGATGATAAGGAAATCAAGGACAGAAAGGAGCTAATATACAAGTTTCCGTGCATAGTATTCTGTCATGAGGATATAGAGTTTATAAAAGGCGAACCAGAGATGCGTCGCAAATTCTTTGATCAGATGATGAGTCTCTATTCACCTTTATATTTCGACAATATACGAAATTACAGAAGAATTCTCGCACAGCGCAATGCAGCTATAAAGAGCGAGGATGCTGATTTGGTAGCTCTTTATAATGATCGTCTTGCTTTTTATGGTCTTGAGATAATGAATGAGAGATGTGAAGCTGTAAAGGAATTCAATAATATATTTCCTACTATTTTCAGCGATATCTCAAAAACAGATTATAAGCTCTTCATTGATTATAGGCCTTCTTGGACCTCATCTACAGTAGATGAGATAAAGCAAGAGCTTGAGAGAACCATAGATAGAGATATGAAGCTATCAACTACGACATCTGGAATACATAGAGATAGATTCTTGATAATGTGCCAGAATGGACAATTCTCATCTATTGGATCAACCGGCCAGATAAGGCTTTGTTCTCTTATTATGAGAATATCTGAAGCGAAATATTTCTACAAAAAAAGTGGCAGAAAGCCAATATTATTGATAGACGACGTATTATTGGAGCTCGATCCAGAGAAAAGAGGTAGATTAATATCATATTTAGATGATTATTCTCAGGCTTTCTATACATTTCTGCCAATTGAGAACTATTTTGAGAATAAAGAAAATGCTATTTACTATAGTGTTAAAGAAGGAGATTTCTTAATTGAAGATAGAAGTTAAGAATTTGGCTGATGAAATAGAAGAGTTCTTGAAAAATAATGGTAAAAATGACTATGAATTATATAAGGCATGGCCAGTTTTATGTGGTCCATCTCTAGCAGCAGTGACAAGACTAAGATCTTTTAAAAATGGTACACTATATGTAGAGTCTTCTTCTTTTAGCGCTAAAGGATTATTGATGAATGAAAAGCCTAAAATCCTCAAAAAATATCAAGAAATGTTTCCAGAATATAAAATAAAATCATTAGCCTTAACAAAAAGGTCTTGACCACACTATTGAGAGTTGATAGACTTCTGTAACTGGACGCTAGCGTCTCAAAAAACGTTGAATTACAGCTATTTATAGCGAGAATTGGAGAAATACCATGAGTTACAAAGGCAAGAGAACTTACCAGCCAAGTAAGATGAAGAGAACAAGAAAGTTCGGTTTCCGTGCAAGAATGGCAACTAAGGGTGGCCGCAAGGTACTTGCTCGTCGCAGAGCTAAGGGTAGATACAGCCTCACAGCTAGTGATGAAAAGAAGCCTTACTAAGATAGAAATCATCAGAAGAAAGCAAGAGATTGATCGCATTTTCAAGCATGGAAGAAAGTATTCTAGCTCGGAAATGCGATTAATTGCTATTAGCAACAATCTCGGTTTTGATCGTCTTATAGTAATACCTGCTAAGCACTTTGGAAGAGCAGTAGATAGAAATAAGGTAAGACGTAGAGCGAAAGAGATATTTAGGCTTTATGAAAATAGACATTCAGCTGCTAGTGCTTTTAGTTCTGATTCAAAAGATTACGTTTTAGTAGTGTATCCTGGAAAGGTTTCTGATTTTTCCTTGCTTGAGTCTAGATTTATCGAATTACTAGACAGGGCTAATCAGAAATAATCCTCTCAATATCAAGCATATATTCCTATTCAAACTTTCTAGCATACAAAATCATTTTCTTTAAATTGTTAATTATAATTTAGGAGTTATAAATTGGATAGGAATACTATCATTGCGATTGTTCTATGCGTAATAGTTATCACTGTTGGCATGACAATTCAGACATCATTTTTTGCCCCTGATTATGTTGAGACTACTGAGAGTGTTGATGCTGCAGCTATTGCAGATAGTTCTTTGGTAGAGAATACAACATCTAAAGTCAAGGCACTTGGTACTGCTGGAGATTCTACTCCATTCAGAATTCAAAACAAAAGCTTAGATATTGAATTTGATCCATCTGGAGCAACTATTTCATCTATTCAGACATTAGAGCATGAGGCAGATGGAAAACCTGCTGAGCTTGTCTTTAAAGAAGATGGTGATATTAATCCATTCATGGTTTATCTCAATAATGGTGCTACTCCTCTTTCTGATGTTTTCTCTTACACAATTGAGAAGAAGGAGATAACCAGCAAGGGCACTATTACACAAATCACATTTACTAGAGATTTTGAGGATCAAAATGGCACAAAATTCACTTTAGAGAAGAAATTTGCTATTCCAGACAATAATGAGTACATGATTCAGCTTGCTGTTACTGTAAAGAGTGCAGATGGCTCTGCTATTGCTCTAAATGACAATGGTACTATGTATTCGCTATCTGTTGGTCCTCAGATTGGCCCTTCATTCCAGTCTCTAAGCAGAAACTACGACTATAGAAGAGTCTATCAGAAGAACAACAATAAGAGCAGTAAGAAGATAATCAATGTAAAGAATGGTCTATATACATCCTCTGACTCTATAGAGTGGATGGGACTTGTTGGTAAGTACTTCGCAATGCTATTGATTCCTGAAACTGATGGAGCTGTAACAAGCGTTAAAGTTGTAGAGACTACAAGTGATAACGCAGTTTCACAGAAGGATATTATCTATCTAAATAGAGCTTCTTCTAATGCTTCAAGTGTTACAGATGTCTATTCATTCTATTGTGGTCCACAGCTAGCTAAGACACTTAAAATCTATGATAGAAGCGTAGATAACATCTTTGGACTAGAGAATCATAATCTTAAAAAAGCTCTTGATGTTAGCTGGCTCAGCTGGCTTGAGACTGTTCTTAAGTTCTTCCTAGATATCTTCTACAAGATTTGCAGAAACTATGGTGTTGCTATCATTCTTCTTACTATCATGGTTAAGCTATTATTACAGCCACTTAGCAAGAAAGGTATGGACTCAACTGCAAAGATGAGTGCTCTTACACCTAAAATGGAAGAGATAAAGGTAAAATACCAGGATAATCCAGAAGCTCAGAATGCTGCTATTGCTAAGCTATATAAAGAAGAGGGAATCAATCCAATGGGTTCTTGTCTTCCAATGCTTATCCAATTTCCTATATTCATTGCGCTCTATGGACTATTGAATAAGAACTTTGAACTCAGAGGTGCTATGTTCATTCCACTCTGGATTCCAGATCTATCTGTTCCAGATACTATTGCAACTCTGCCTTTCAGAATCCCTATGCTTGGTAATCAGGTTCATTTACTTCCTATTATCTACACAGTTTCTATGATTTTCTCAATGAAGATTACTCAGAGCGGCTCTACAAATAGCCAGCAGCAGAGCATGATGGCATTCATGACTTATGGCATGCCTATTATATTCTTCTTTGTAATGTACAATGCTCCATCTGGTCTTCTTGTTTATTGGACAGTGACAAATGCTATTTCTATTGGTCAGCAATTGATTGTCAATAAGAAGAAGGGCGGAATATATAGAGACGAGATAAAAGCCAAGGATGAAGAGCGAGAGGCTAAGAAAGCTCAAAAGAAAAAAAGAAGATAAGAGGTAATATATATGTTTAAAGATTTTGAAGGCAAAACAGCTGAAGAAGCTAAAGAAAAAGCTATAGCAGAGCTTAATCTTGAAGGTGAAGACTTCAATATTGAAATTCTTGAGAATACAAAGAAGGGGCTCTTTAAGAAGGCTTCTGTTAAAATCCGTGTTTACTATGGAGAAGAAGAGGAAACAGAAGAGACTTCTGTTGAAAAGAGTGAGTCAATTGAAGCTCTTAATGATAATGAGAAGAAGGTTCTTGAGTTCATTGATACTTTAATCTCTAAGATGGGATACGAGGGCAAGAGCTCTATCAGCTTTAGAAGAGAGAGCAAGGTAGGCATCAACATCGAGTCTAATGACAGCTCTATCTTGATTGGAAGAAAGGGAAAGAACCTCGATGCTATACAGCTTCTTGCTAATGTATACGCTGGTAACCTGGATCCAGATCTCAAGATAGTAGTAGATAGTGAAAACTATAGAATGAGACATGAGGAGCAGATTATCAGATCTGCATATAAGTCTGCTGAGTTTGTAAAGCGCACTGGAAAGTCCAGACTTCTTGAGCCAATGAATCCATTTGAGAGAAGACTAGTCCATACTGCATTGAATGAATTTGATGGTGTTGAGACTAAGAGTGAAGGTGAAGGCTTATATAAACAAGTTAGAATTATTCCTGTTAATAAGTAAAGCTATAATATTTTTAGAATAGTGTGCTACTTCTTTAGAGAGGTAGCATTTTTGTTGACACTAATTTTGAATTTTAATAATAATTATTATCATTAAGGAAAACAGTGTTAAAATGGTAAGAAGAAATACAAAGCAGAGGAATATTGTCCTAAATGCTATGCATAAGTATAAAGGGCATCCATCTGCAGAAGATGTATATGATATTGTACATGAAGATAATCCTTCTATTTCAAAGGCTACTGTTTATAGAAATCTTCAGACTTTAGCTGATGAAAATGTAATAAAGAAGCTTGAGGCTAGTGGTAGGCCAGAGATTCTTTATGATAAGAATGTAATTCTTCATGCCCATGCTATATGCATATCTTGTAGTCATTTTATCGATGTTGAAATTCCCAAAGAAGAGGAACTTGAGAAGAAAGCAATACCAGAGGACGATGGATTTATGCTGCTATCTCATGAAGTCATTTTCAAAGGGCTATGCAAGGAATGTGCATTAAAGGAGAGAAAAGATGGAATTGAAAGGATCAAAGACAGAAAAGAATCTGATGACAGCCTTTGCGGGTGAGAGCCAGGCAAGAAATAAGTATACTTATTTTGCTTCAAAGGCAAAGAAAGAGGGCTATGAACAGATTGCAGCTATATTCTTAGAGACTGCTGAAAATGAGAAAGAGCATGCAAAGATGTGGTTCAAGTATCTAGAGGGCGGCGAAATCAAGTCTACAATCGAGAATCTTAAGGAAGCTGCTGCAGGCGAAAACTATGAATGGACAGATATGTATGCTGAATTCGCTAAAGTTGCTGAAGAAGAAGGCTTTACTAGAATTGCAGCACAGTTCAGAGGAGTAGCTAAGATCGAGGCTGAACACGAGAAGAGATATCTGGCTCTTTTGAAGAATGTTGAAGATGGCATTGTTTTTTCAAGAGATGGAGATCAAATCTGGAAGTGCAGAAACTGCGGTCATGTAGTTATTGGTAAGAAGGCACCAGAGGTATGTCCAGTATGCAATCATCCAAAAGCTTATTTTGAGATTGAAGCTAAGAATTATTAAGATAGAGGAGGAAGTGATTCCTCCTTTTATATTGCCCAATTGATTTATACAGTAAGGATCCTAGACCTCATACCTATTCAGTGTTAACCTGAGTAAGATGCAAGATAGAACTGGAATCAGATGGAGCGAGGAAGAAACAACACTTGCTTTGTATCTATATTATCTTCTTGAGGCTAAGCAAATAGAAAATAGGTCTAATGCTATAAAAGATCTTGCTGCCTTTTTAGGACGCACTCCTGCTTCTGTTGAAATGAAGATAGGAAATCTTCAATTCTGTGATAAGAAGAACAATAAAGGATTAAAAAATGGCGGTAAGACTGATGATATTATCTTCAAAAGATACCTCTATAATCCAGATCTTCTTGATATAACAGCAAAAGAGATTATTGATGATAATAGAACTGAAGCTTATTTGATACCTGATCTTATCAAATCCAATCCATATGAAGAACCACTAGATAATGATATTAATATCGTAATGGATTATCGTGGTAGTGAATCACTCAGAATAAGAAAAGAACGTAATGAACAGGATTCTTTTCGAAATAGATTGTTTGCTAATTATGATTGTAGGTGCTGTTTATCTGGTGTTAATACATCTGAGCTATTGATAGCAAGCCATATAGTTCCTTGGAGTAAGGATGAAACAAAACGAGTAGATCCAAAGAATGGTTTGCTTCTCAATGCTTATTTAGACAAAGCCTTTGATAAAGGAATCATAACTGTAGAAGCCGATGATTATACTGTCCGTATTTCTGATAAACTCAAAGATGAAAGAGCCTTAGATTATTTCAATCAATATAAGGGGCAGAAGATTATAC
>CAVHSB010000093.1:2109-7877 GCA_963638635.1 Flexilinea sp. | reverse complement strand
ACAAACGACAACGTGTAATCGTCTAAAAAATAACACATCCATTATCTTATTGCTTAGAAGGAATATAGATATACTGAAAGGAGATATTTGAAACAGCTTATTAGAGTAAAAAGAAAGCATCAACCTCTTATTACTAGCAGTCTACATTAGTTTGAAAATTCAATTGCCTCGCATATTTGAATCAGCACCCATTTTCACTTCTTTGCTAGTACGGTATCTTGTTGTTTTCCAAACTAAAAGAAAAAAGCCCTAGGAGCATCGCTCTTAGAGCTTTGAGTATTAGATATTTTCTTTTTTGAATCTTTGAAGGAAGTCCTTGAGTCTATCGCTCTTAGGAGAAGAGAAAATCTCTTCGGCAGAGCCTTCTTCGTCGATGACACCATCAGCCATGAAGATCACCTTCTTAGATACATCTCGAGCAAATGCCATCTCGTGAGTAACTACAAGCATTGTCATTCCAGATGATGCTAAGCTCTTCATTACATCAAGCACCTCGCCAACCATCTCAGGATCAAGTGCACTGGTAGGCTCATCAAATAAGAGCACTTCAGGATTCATCGCAAGAGATCTTGCAATAGCAACTCTCTGCTTCTGTCCACCTGATAGCTGCTTTGGCTTTGCATTGATATACTCTGCCATGCCAACCTTAGCAAGATATTCCATAGCAATATTCTTCGCATCTTCCTTGCTTCTCTTTAGCACCTTCTCCTGCCCTACCATGCAGTTTTTCAGAACAGTCATATTATTAAAGAGATTGAAGGATTGGAATACCATTCCAACCTTAGCCCTGTACTTATCTTCATTGAGCTCTCCCTTTAGAACATCCTTATCATGGAATAGAATCTTGCCGGATGTAGCATCCTCAAGAAGGTTAATGCATCTCAAAAGCGTACTCTTACCAGATCCAGAAGGTCCTATGATAGATATTACATCACCGCTTTCAACTGAGAAGTCAATATCCTTAAGTACTTCATGGTTGCCAAAAGTCTTAGCAAGATGCTCTACCTTTATAAGCTTTTCCATTAGTGTGTACCTCCTGTCTTAGAGTTATATGCATTAAGACCACTTGTAAATGCAAGAGTATCTGTTGTTGCAAGATCGTAATCAGAAGGGCCATCCATTTTTGATTCAAAGTATCGCAGGATTCTAGAGCTTGCAAATGTAAGAATGAAGTAGATTATCATAGTGACTGTTGCAGCTTCAAAGTAAGTATATAGCGCACCAGATATGCTCTTGAAGGTGAAGAAAAGCTCTACAGTTCCAATGATCGAAAGTACGCAGGTATCTTTAATATTTATAATAAGGTTATTGCCAATCTGAGGCATTATGTTTCTAAGTGCCTGTGGAAGTACTACAAGAGTCATAGTCTGGATATGGCTCATGCCAATAGCTCTAGCACCCTCTATCTGGCCCTTATCAACAGAAAGGATACCTCCTCTGACAGTCTCTGCCATATATGCACCAGTATTTATTGACACAATAAGTATAGCAGCACTCCACATTCCGAGGTTTATATTAAAGAGCTGTGCCATTCCATAGTAGATGAAGGCAGCCTGAAGCATCATAGGAGTACCTCTGAATACCTCTACATAGATATTGAGTATTACCTTGACGATCTTCAAAAGAGCTCTTTTGATCTTTCCTGAGTTCTTATGAGGCTCTGTTGCCTCAACAAGTCCAACTGCAAAGCCGATTACACAACCAAGTAGAGTACAAATGATAGCTATAGCCATAGTAGTAAGCGCACCCTTTAATAGGGATGCGCTATACCTTTGAACTATATATATCATTCTCTCGAAGAAGTTCATCTCTGAGATTGTCATAAATGTTCCTTATAAATTAGTTGGATAGAGGCTGAACTGAAATAGCTTCATCCATCATGCGGTTATAGTCTTCAACTGTCAGCTTTGAAAGCACTCCATTGATAGCCTTAGTAAGCTCAGGATTCTTCTT
The DNA here is from genome assembly GCA_963638635.1 of Flexilinea sp. Taxonomy (GTDB): domain Bacteria; phylum Spirochaetota; class Spirochaetia; order Sphaerochaetales; family Sphaerochaetaceae; genus Ornithospirochaeta. Next base: position 5,924 of record CAVHSB010000093.1, on the reverse strand, counting down.
TGATACTGAAATACCGATATTGATCTCTTCCTGGCTTACCTGGAAGTTATCTGATGTTGCTGAGAAATCAAGAAGTCTGAAATCAGGATAAGCAACTAGAGCAGCCTGTCCTGTAGGCATATCTGTACAAACAAGATCAACCCTGTTAGCAGCTAGAGCAACTAGCATTGCTGGAGCACTCTCCTGGGCTGGAAGAATCTTTGCATTCTTAATCTGTGGAAGGCATACATCATACCATACAGTATTCTGCTGGCTTGTGCATGAAGCCCCCTCTAGATCTGCAACGCCCTTAGCACTTGCATACTTGCTATCCTTGTTTACAAGACAGATGATCGATGCATAGTAGTAAGGATCTGTGAAGTCTACCATCTGAAGTCTATCTGATGTGATTGACTGTCCTGCAATAACACAATCAACAGTACCAGATTGTACAGCTGGAACAAGAGAGTCCCAATCAAGCTTTACAATCTCAAGATCATAGCCAAGCTCTTTGGCAATATACTTAGCCATCATTACATCATAGCCATAAGCATAATCAGAAGAACCAGAGATCCTTACTGCGCCATTGGCATCTGTTGTCTGTGTCCAGTTGTATGGTGCATAGCCACACTCCATAGCAACCTTAAGTGTCTTTGTTGAGCTATTATCTGATGTGCTCTCCTTACCGCCATTTGCGAATACAAAGGAAAGAGCTACAAGCATTACAAGTAAAACAGAAATAATTCTTTTCATTTTGTTACTCCCTAATGAGTAGAGAATAAAGATTGGTTATTTTTTAGTCAATATGTTATTAAATTAATGTTTTGTACTTATAATAACACTATTTAAATTATAGATAACAGATAAGTGCTAATCCGAGCCTAGACTATTTTCAAAGAATTATTCTAAATATGATCTAGCATTCTTAAGCCACATTTATGAAGTCAAAATAATAGCCCTCCGAAGAGAGCTATATAATTCAATTAAAGTACTGCTATGACCTCAATCTCAACGCCAACGTCCTTTGGAAGCTTAGCCACCTGAACTGCACTTCTTGCTGGAAGCACCGGTGCATCCTTAAAAGCTTCAGCATAAACCTCATTTACTGGTACGAAGTCTGCCATATCCTTCAAGAATACTGTAGCCTTTACTACCTTAGTAATATCTGTACCAGCCTCTTTAAGTACTGCTTTAATGTTCTTGAAGCACTGTCTTGCCTGATCCTGTGTATTGCCTTCAACAACAGCTCCTGTTGCTGGATCTACTGGAATCTGGCCTGATGCAAATATGAAGTTGCCTACCTTTACAGCCTGGCTATATGGTCCAATAGCTGCAGGTGCATTCTTTGTTTCAATCTTCTCAATCATTCTGTTCATTCCTCCATTAAGTCTATCAACATAGCCTGGAAGCTCCTTTACATCATCAATGTGATCAAAGCCTTCAAAGCTATCTTCTCTAGAATATCCGAAACCCCAGCTCACTGCAACAAAAGAAGCCCCAGCCGATAGAGCTCCTTCTCTATCATTAGGGCTATCTCCAACCATCAGACATTCACTAGCAGCTATGCCTAAATCTTCTGCACATAGCCTAATTGTCTGAGCCTTGAAAATGCCCTTCTTAGCATCTGCACCATGGACAGCATCAAATAGCTCCTTGATTCCAAGAGAGTCTAATATACTCATAACAACAGGCTCTGTCTTATTTGTAGCAAGGCAGATTTTATAGCCATTGCGCTTTAAGAGCTTTAGTGTATCCTTCATTCCCGGATAGAGCTTACATAGATGCTTTCCTATTGATTCATATATAGGAGAATAACGCCTGACAGCTTCATCGCATAATTCATCTGGAAGATCAAAGGTTACCTTGAAGCACTCTCTAAGAGGAGGCCCGACAAACTTTCTAAGCTGCTTCTCGCTCCATGGCCCCTTATAGCCAAATGACTCTATAGTCTTTGTTGCTGTATAGAAGATTCCCTCAGAAGAGTCAGCAAGAGTTCCATCAAAGTCAAATAGTATTGCCTTAATCATTGATTATCTCCAGATACTTTCTATGATTTCTATCAGAGCTTGCAACAATCTCTATGAAGTCCTCATCATCATTTATATATGTTACAGCCCCGCCTGCTTCCTTCACTATAAGGGCACCAGCTGCAATATCATAGATGTGGAGACCAATCTCATAGTACATGTCACATCTACCAGCTGCTACATAGCATAGAGATAGTGCTGCAGAGCCTATAGATCTTACATCGGATATTACCTCATATAGCTTTCTCATCTTTGCCATATATCCATCAAGATATTGATGGATTCTATGCGGTGGAACAAGAAGAGCCAATGACTTCTTCATATCACCATTCTCTTCTGTGTGTATTCTCTCACCATTTAAGAAAGCCCCCTTACCTGCTATTGCAGAGAAGACCTCATTCTGGCGAGGCAGTGCTACAACACCAAGCCTCATGCAATCCTCATCTTTAAATGCTATAGAGATTGTGTAGCAAGGAAAGCTATTCATGAAGTTGACAGTACCATCTATTGGATCGATTATCCAAAGATTATCGCTATCTCCTTCTCTGCCGCCCTCCTCTCCATAAAATGAATCATCCGGAAATGCACTCTTGAGTTCACGCTCTATCATCTCTTCAGCTTTCTTATCAGCTGCAGTTACATAGTCGTTAGCTGCTTTATCTGAGACGTTCCTTCTGAGACTCTCATGAGATAGTAGAAATGCAGAGACCTTATCTGCAACCTCAAGGGCCTTCTTATAGCGGAGCTCTATCTCTTCTTCTCTCATTTCGCGCTCCTGGATTTGAGTATCTCTCCAATGTTTACGATACGCTTCCAATCTGATTGAGAGAAGGATTCTCTTGTGAATGTTGTCTCCATTGCATCTTCAATCTTGTAATTCTCATCGATATAAAGAATGAGAGCTGTCCATTCATCTGCATCCTTTGAATACATTACAGCCCCAGCATTGTTAAGCAGCTCTGAAAGTCTTAGCTCATCCCTTACTGGAGTCTCTGCAAGAAGCACAGACATTGAGTAGTCATAGATAGAGAATAGCTTATCCTTATGATCCACCTGCTGTCTCTTCCAGCTTGATTCAATGATTGAATTCAGATAAGCAATCATTTCCTTATCTGAAGCCTTTAAGAATGTTACAAATTTGCCATCCAGACTTCCAAGAACCTTTACGATATCCTCAACAGCACCAGATAGGCCATTCAAGAACTTCTCTTCTTCGCTCTCTTCAAGCTCTGGAATCTCAATCTCTTCAATCATATCTTTAGGAGATTGCTTCTTAGATTGCTCTTCATAGACTGGCTCTGGCTCTTTTACAACATTCTCAATTTCTTCTCTCTTATCTACAGCTGGCTCTGAAATCTTTTCTTCAACCTTGAGTGCCTGATATGAATTATATTCACTAGGACCAGTCATGACATATAAGCCATCAGAGTCCTTCTTGATGCCTTCCTTTAAAAGCCTTTCCTCCTCTGGGCTCAAAGGAGCATTTGCTGTGCTTTCCTCTTTTTCTGCTGAGTCTTCAGAATGCCTAGCTTCAACATCAGAATCCTCATCAATTAAAGCATCATCCTCATCTACAGCTGGCTCCTCTTTTATGTCTTCTGCTGGCTCTTCAGCTTCAGCTGATTCATTCTCGGCAGGCAGCTCTTCCTCATCTTTATCTGAATCACCATTTAAAGGAATTTCCTCAGTTATAGAAGGCTCCGCTATTGGAGTTTCTGCTTCAATAGGTGAATGCTCTTCAGAGCTGTCTTCCTCATCATTATTCCCAGCATCAGCTTCAAGTGGCTCATCTTCCATCATATCACCAAT
>CAVHSB010000093.1:0-2038 GCA_963638635.1 Flexilinea sp. | reverse complement strand
GGTGAATTCTCTTCAGAGCTGTCTTCCTCATCATTATTCTCAGCATCAGCTTCAAGTGGCTCATCTTCCATCATATCACCAATAGTCTTTTTTTCTTCGTCGCTATTATCTAATACTGGATTAGAGTAGTCATTGTTAAAGAGCGCAAACCATTGTGCCATAGATACTACGCCGCCAGTAGCGTCACTCTTTTCAGATACTGCAGGTTCCTCTTTTGCTTTTGATTGAGCCTCTTCATCTATTGTTTGATTATCATGATCAACAGAGTGCTCTGCATTTTCATCTACGGTCTCAGATGATTCTTCTACAGACTCATCATCAAAATCTTCTGTCTGACTATCTGCATTCTTCTCTAGTACACTCTCTTCATTTGAAGAATCATCTGCTATTTGAGCATCATCGTCTGATGAAATGCAATCCTCTTTTTTTAGATCCTCGTAATCATCAACATCCACATAGTCGCTATATTCTTTATCGAGAATATCAGAGTTAGGAGCATCCTCGTTATGAGTATCAGGGGATTCTCCATCTTCCTTTTCTAAATCCTCATACTCATCAGCATCTACATAGTCGCTGTACTCCTTATCGAGCTCTGCAGCCTTTTCCTCTTCCGCTTCAAATTGCTTCTCATCATCCTCAATTAGCTCATTTGTAAGAGCCTTCTCTTCAGGAGAGTCATCGTCAAGCAAGGCTAAGAAGTCTAATTGGCCTGGATCCTCGTCATGCTCAGAATCACTTTCTGGAGCTTCCTTTTCGTATACATCCTCTTTCTCTACTTCGTCATATAGCTCTTCATCCTCTGGCACAGAGTCATCAATGAAGTCATCGGTATCATCTTCATCCTGGTACTCGACCTCATCAAGCTCACTCTCAAGAGGCTCTCTTTCTCTCTCCTCTTCTTCTTCTTTCTTTACAATCTCTGGAGTAAGCTCATAGATATCCTTGAGTCTTTCTAGCTCTTCGCTTCTATCTTTAGCTTTGAGATCCTCTGGCTCTTTTTCGAGCTTAGCTTCTCTCTCGCTTATCTTCTTCTCAAGAATTTCCTCATCCTCTGCATACTCATAATCATCGCTTGTATAGTCATCAAGAAGCTCATCTTCAAGAGGCTCTGAATTATCGAGTTCAGAATCAAGGAGAGCCTCATCATAATCACTCTCCCCCTCTGGATACTCAATGGTTCCGAATATAGTCTGATGAACACTTCTTATGCCTTCCTTGCTTCTTATGGCCTTGAGCATATAAGAAGCTGATGAGCAAAATGCATGGTCGCCTATGCTATGAAGCTCATCACGAAGAGTATCTGGATCTACGATAAGCAGATTATGTCCAGGCTTAGCCTTTCTTTGCATCTCATCGCTCTTGTCATGAAGTCTTCTAGTAAAGCGCTCAGGATAGATATATGGATTGACTTCAAGCATCGTAGGAAGAACGAACAGGTCAATCTTATTTCCATCAAAGGAATATACATCTACAACGTCTGTTGGAGTAAATAGCAGAGAGAGAGCATATTGCGCTGTACGAGATGGTACATCATTAGTGCCAATAGTCTCCATAAGCATTCTGTTTCCATAGCTGATCATATGAGAGCCGAGGAATGTGAATGTAAATGCACCTACCTTTATAAATGGGCGCATTGATGCGGGCCAAAGGCCATTATCTAAATATGAATATAAATCAAGAGAGCCAAGCTCTGCAGATACTGCAGCATAGGCACTCTCAGGAAGAGCTGAATAGAACTCTGGGCGGAATAGATCAAAGTCATCACGAGATGCTGCTAATGTCTGAGATCTGGATTCCCATTTATTCTCTCTTATAATGAGCTTAGACATATCCTCCTCGCTCATAGTCTTGTATCTTGAGTCCTCACGTCTCTTTAATGATAAGAACTCGACCTCTGATTTGAAGGCCTTGATATCTGCGCTAAGCTTATCGATAGCAGTAAGAGAGCTATCTGCAATTGCCTTAAGGCCTGCTGATAGTTCACTGCCCTTTACTTTGAAGACCTTCTCAATCTTCTCATCCTCATTCTGGGCATAGC
>CAVHSB010000092.1:6889-7886 GCA_963638635.1 Flexilinea sp. | reverse complement strand
ACCCCTTCCTTCAATAATTGGTTTATAACCATTACGGTACCTCTATCCTTAAAGGATCCAGTAGGCATCAAACAATCCATCTTTGCATATATACGTCCAAGCTTTGAATTAAGATGAACAAGCGGAGTAAGTCCCTCATTATATGTAGCCTTAAGCTCTTCATACTTAAGAGGGAATGCCGCATCATAGCGCCACATATTCAATCTTGCGCTTTTGATCATCTTCCTAGAAAACTCTGGTACATGATTTGTCGCAAGATATCCACCACAGCTGCATTTCCATATTCCTCTGGTATTTGCATATGTCTTTCCACAAACAGTACATATAAATTCCATAAACCCCTCCATAGAAAAATTTATACGCATAACCTCATACAAGTCAATAATAATTTCTATAAATCAACTAAAATAAGACATAAAAATAGAAAAAGTTATATATTTCTTTATAAACATCAAAATTATGTAAAGTTTGATAATATTATATTTTCTATGCTACTATTGTTTATATGGATCCAATCCTAAAGAGTTATTACCCAATTGCAGATATGATAGCAAAGACATTCGGAGATCATTGCGAGGTCGTTATCCATGACCTTACAAAGCCTCAGAATTCTGTTGTCTACGTAGCTAATAATAAAGTAACAGGCAGAAAGCCTGGAGAATCGTTTGAGCATCTTGTAAAGCAAGTTCTGCTTAACAAGAACTTTCATAATGACTTTACAGCCAACTACAAATTTGAATCGAATAATAAAGAGATTAAGTCTTCTTCTGCTCTTATCAGGAATGATAAAGATGAAGTTGTAGGAATGATATGCATTAATCTCGATTTAGAGCCTATTGATCAAGCCCTAGAGGTATTGAAAGCACTATCGCACGTTGAAGACTTTGATGCGTATAAGCCGAAAAAAGCAAAGAGCGAGGATTTTGAGGAAGTCTCTGAAATCATCAATAAATTGATTGATGATATAATCGGACCAGATTTTGACTCAAGACAAAAG
>CAVHSB010000092.1:0-6879 GCA_963638635.1 Flexilinea sp. | reverse complement strand
TAATCCGATTTATGGATCAAAAAGGAATCTTTCTTGTAAAGGGAGCTCTCGAAAGAGTTGCTTCTAAGATGAATCTCTCCAAGGTAACTGTATACAGCTACCTAGATGAGATTCATAGAGAAAAATCTATTTGATAGTCTCTCTTATAACCCTGAAGCCTGTATTCTTATAACCTAACTCAGGCTTCTTTCCAAAGTCCCTGCACTCTGTTCTGCAATCAGTTCTAGCGCTGTCCCATGAGCCGCCCTTGACGGCCTTGAGGCCATTTGCTCTATCTGTACATGTCCATTCCCAGACATTGCCCCACATATTGATTGCACCAGATGCAGATAGAGTATCTGAATAGCTATAGACAGATTTAAGGCCTAATCTTTCTCCGCTATTGAAGTCTGCATCCTTAGGCATATGACCAGCAGCTCTTTCCCATTCATCCTCAGTAGGAAGTCTATATAGATATTCAATATCCTTCTCACTAAGCCATTTGCAATAATCAACAGCATCATAGTAGGAGACATTCACTGCAGGAAGCTCATCCTCCTCGTAGCCTTTTGTGCTCTTGCCCTTAGCCTCTAGGTATTCTCTGTATTCCTTATTTGGAACTGCAGTATATGAGATTGAAACATTAAGCTCTGCACCTAGAACTGGTAGATAGCCATCATCAGTCTCTCTAGCACCTGGCTTAAGCCTTGGATCCATGAAACGTGATAGAGCCTGATCTATTCTGGCATCCCTATCTCTATACATCTCATCAACGATGATTTCCATTTCCTCTATTTTTGAATCTTCCTTAGCTGTCTCTCTGAGCTCCTGAAGCTTTGCTTCCTTCTTTGCAACTACAGCATCATAGCTCTTTGCAATCTCAGCTCTGAGCATAGCCTTGTTAGCTTCTGTCGGATTTCTCTGGTACCTGGTTATAAGCTCCTTTGTATAGTCATCAAGCTCAGGCCTCTCAGTCTCTACCGTAGTAGAATAAAGGAAAGACTTTGCATCAGGATTGATCTGCAAAGCAGGCTTCTTTGTTGCACAGGCTGCTAAAAGAAAAGCTGCTAACAATAAACATATGAGTATCTTCTTCATGCTTCTTTGATAACCCACATAGCAATCAGATGCAACATAGCAAAAGATAAATACACATAAACGACAAAGAGGGCACCGAAGTACCCTCTATATAGCAAAGCTTAACGCTAGTTATTGTTGTGCTCAGCTGAGTTCATGATGCCCTTCCACCAATCTGAGTAAGCAACAGTTCTCATGTTCTTGTTGCCCCACATATAGCGACCAAGCAGTTCATCACCAAGCTTGAGCCAATCAGCATGCCACTTTTCAGCCGTCTGAGAGCCAAATGATGTAAGAAGCTCTTTAGCCTCAGCCTCTTTGCCCTGTCTTACAAGACGAGCAGCAACAGTCTGAAGATTATCAACAACCTCATATTGAGCTGACATGATAGGATCTCTGAAAGCCTCAATGTCTTTAATTGCGCTCTGATAGTTGATTCTAGCAATCTGCTGAACATAGCTATTTGTCCACCAGCCGCTGTTTCTATCAAATGCCTGATATCTATTGCCTGTTGTATAGAGCTCAGGCAGAGAGTTCATTGAAGGCCATAGTGGAGTGAGGTAAGTAGAATCTGCAGCACCGTAGCCATACCAAACAAGACACTTAACAGGATCAGGAAGCCATGACTTAACGTTAGCAATCATTACATAGCAGGTTCTGAAGAGGTTGATTGTTCTCTCCTTGTGCTGAGGAACAAGTGGATCCCCATAAGGACCAGCCTCTGGAGCCTTAGATACATCAAACTCTGTACCTTCATAGTAGTCACCGCAGATTTCGAAGATATCATTAACAGAGAGCTTCTTATCTGGAACTACATATAGAGGGAAGCGAGTAGCGTTTGGATCAAGATTCAAAGAAGGAGCTGCAAGTGAAAGTGCACGCCATTCACGTCTTGTGCAATATGTCGTATCTGTTGGAGCGTAGATCTCAGCTGGTGAGAATGGAACACCACTTTCCTCTGACCATAGATCATGCTCGATAGCGAATGACTTGATATTATCTGAGTACATATAGTTTTCGCTGTCATTGAAGTCAATATAATCAATTCTAGCTCTGTTAGCTGCAACGAAGAATCCATTATCAGGGATTCTTACAGCTGCCCAAAGATCCTTGCCATAGAACTCTGCAACCCATACCTCATTACCATCACAGATATTCAAGGTCTCGCCTGCATCCTTCCAGCCATACTCTTTAACAAGATCGCCGATAACCTGGATAGCCTCTCTTGCTGTTGAAGCTCTCTCAAGTGCGATATCCTGAGCATTCCAGCAATCAATCAGGCCATCATTGTCACCATAGATTGCATCATAAGCCTTCTTGCCCTGCTCTGTTTTCTTATCGATCTGCATTGTAGCTTCACCCATTGAAACGCCCTTCTCGTTCATGAATGAATATCTAGAATGGAAGTAAGCATAAGTCTTAGGAGCTTCTTCAATCTGTGTTACAGGATATCCATTGCCATAATCCTTTACAGCTGGATACTGTCCAAAGTCTCCATAGTTATGAGAGTCAATAACGAGATCTCTTACAGATCCTTCTGGCCACTCACCGCCTGGGATAATCCAAAGACGGAAATCCGCACCTGAGGAATCATCGTTATGAGTTACGATAGTAGATCCATCAGTTGTAGCATCCTTACCTACTCCAATGATTGTACAAGCAAAAACTGAAGCAGAGGCTAACATCATTACTAAAAGAATAGCAAACAGTTTATTCTTCATATGAGCATTCTCCTTATATCAAGAATCAAATTCAAAAATGACTACAGCTCAAAGCTGAGGACAGGAAGCTCTGTCTTATAAGAGGCAGGAAGGATAGCTACTAAGAAGCTGTTTTCCTTAACTGCAATCTCAGCATCCTTATCAGATGCTACAACAACGATGTTTCTTTCAAATTCTGGGAAAGAAGCTAAAAGCGCACTCTTAACAGACTCTGAAACAGCTATCTCAGCCTTATACTCATCCTTATAGAGGTCAGATAAAGATGAAACAGACTCTTTAGTTACTACAGAGTATGGGAACATCTCTTTCTTAGGCTCTTCCATAACTACTACCACTACTGGAGCATTTTGAGGTGCAACAGTATCAGGAGCAGGAGTCTCTTTCTTACCTCCTGCTACCAAGGATGAGAGGATCAAGAGAGAAACAACACAAAGCGAAAGCGTTTTTTTCATAATCACTCCTTCGGGAATATCCCTATTAGATTTCGAATATCAGACTCTTATTAGACTTGGAGCCGCGGTTGTAATAGCCATCATGGAAGAACTCCCAAGCAGCACCAGACATCTTATAGTCTCCGACGCTATCCTGATAATCCTCTGGATTATGTAGATAGTAGCCACAATCATTCTCTTCAAGCTCTTCATATAGAGGCCATGTTGCAATGACTTCCTTCTCTGGCTCAAACATGCCTACCTGGCTTACAAACTCAGCAGCGCCTGATAGATGTCTTCCGACCCTGTACCATAGAGGGAAGCCAAGAAGCGCACGAGGATCCTCTTCAAGATTTCTCTCAAGAGCCTCTTCTGTTGCACTATAGGAGGTAGTGTAGACAAGCTTCTTATCTGCAGCTGCCTGCAGGAATACATCCTTACCATCCTTGAAGAGATCTTCTGTCATTGGTCCGTTGATTCTATCGATGAATGGCTCTGGGGTCTCCATTAGAAGTGCATATGTATCACTGAAGTCACCCCACTCTCTATGAGATAGACCTCTTAGGCCCATTGGAGATACCTCACACTTCATATCAAAGCTAGTAGCTGTAAGCATCATAGCAGCCATCATTGCAGGATCTTCGTTTCTCTGGTGAGTTACGTAGGTTGCAACTACTGGATATGTAATAGAAGCCTCATGAGCATCAATTGAGATATCGATGTCATTCTGTCTTATCATCTCCATGACAGCGTAGCTAGCACGCTCAGTCAAAGTACCATCTGCACGACCAGGATAGGTTCTGTTCATGTTTCTAATATCCTGGTAAGCAAGGTTCTGACCATCAGGATAGTGAACATAGGTAAATGGATCTGGCCATTGATCTAGTGGGTTTGTAGTTCTATCACCGATTCTATAGGTCTTCTTACCCCACTCTGTTTCTATGTTGAAGAACATTGGGTATGCAGAGCCAAGCATTCCAAGAGTAGAACCGCTTCTGTTAGTCTCTGGAACAATAAATACCTTACCCTTCTCCACATGGATATTCTCCATCATTATATAAGCTGCAAGGCTTGTTGCAGGCTCATATGGATGAACGTTACCCATGAATAGAACAGAGCCACCCTCAACACCTGAATCATAGATGAAGATAGGAGTATCTGCCCAGGTACCGCGAAGGGATGGCAGATAGTCGCTGAGCATCTGTACCTCAGTAAGCTCAGGTGATGAAACTACAGTCTCCTTAAAGTGTCTGAGCTTATAGAATTGAGAGCCAGCAAGTGTTGCAAAGCATATTCCGACAAGGAGAACTATGATCTTTGCCCAGTTTGGCAATTTCTTGCCTGTATTGAGTACATCCTTCATACCATCGTCTCCTTATTTTATATACAGCACTCTCAAAACGAATGGAATCATGCAATATACATATACAATGTCATAGACCCATCCTTTTCTCTTTGTGCGATTAAATAGATGCTTGAAGAAATAGATCAGGATAATACCAGCTATTACGAAATAAAGAAAATGAATTAGATTTTCTAGAAATACCATACTACCCTCCTATTTGAGACCTACAAACCAAGCTGGCTTGATAAACATGACAAGTGCAAGAGCTGCTAAAACTGCGCATGGCACTAGAATCTGCTTCAAGAAGCTCATATAGGAGCCCTTGTAGCCTGTTGTCTCAATTGAAACACGTCCAACGATACGAGAAGGTGGAAGACAGTCGCCAATTGGGAAGATCAGGGAGAGGGCAGCACAAACGATAGTAGTATCCATACCTCTTGTGTTCATCATGAAGATAAGAGGAGCACCAATCAGGATTGCACTTCCATAGCTTAAACAGCCCTGAGAGAATGGTCCAAATACAAGAAGCAATACGTAAATCAGGATAATCGGCATTGTGATGAATGTAACACCGATAAGTCCCTTAGTGCCTGTTGCAGCCATCATGTTAACAAGAGCACCTACGCTGATTACAGTTGCAACTAGAGGGAATACCTGCTCCATAGTATCATTAAGAACCTTGAGAATATCCTTTAAGGTAGTCTTCTTAGGGTTGCAGAACATAGCGACAACAGCAGAGATCAAGAAGATAAGAGGTGTTCCGAGTACTGGAATCTTGAATGGCTCATATAAGGATAGAAGAATAAGAGCGAAGACAGAGAAGATAGGAAGAATGATTCTGATCCAATTCATGCCCTCTGGAGCTTCAGGAAGCTCTGAGAGAATCTTCTCGCTTGGCTCCTTCTTAGTTCCCCATCCAAGATAAACTATAGTTACAGCACCTGTGATTACAATTGGAACCAATAGAGGCCATGTAAAGCCAACATATGGCATATTGCAGGATGCTGTCATAAGCATTGTCCAAAGATTGATTGGAGGACAAGCTGCAGAGAGAATAGCAAACATGAATACGAATGCTGTGCTTCTTTTCTCATCAAGTCCCATATACTTAAGAACTGTAGAAACAAGTGCACCTAGTACGAATACAGATACAGAGCCTGCACCAGTAAGAGCACCTGGGATAATCATGAAGATAGCCATGAATACAAGAATTACCCACTTGCTGTTAACTCCGCCAACAAGCTTTCTTGTCATAGCAGTCATAGCGCCAGTGTAAGAATAAACATTGACGAAAAAAGATGCGCATACAAATAGAATAGCTAGGTCGAAGTTGTTGAATAGGCCCTCTACTGTAACAGATACCAAGCGAATGAAGTTAAGATCTCCAACGCCAAAGCAAATACCTGCAATACCACCTACAACAGCAGCTAGGAACATTGAAATCTCAGGAGACTTCAAGTAGATGGAGCCTAAAACAAAAGCAGCAGCCATCAAGAAGAAAATAATAGCAGTTGTTAGATACATACCACCTCCGTTATTTTACAAGAACCTGTTTCATGAGGTTGGTATAATCCAGCTGTGTATCAAGAATTGTAAGAGGGATATTGTACTTCTTGCTGATTTCTGTGAATCTTCCGTCCTTGTTACCGTCCTTAACTACGATAAGCCAATCACAATATGGAGCAATAGTATCGATACATCTCTCATTAGCGTTTGTAGGAATGCCAGGCTGTCTCTTATCCTTCTCAAGAAGAACACCTACCATAGGAATATTAAGCTCCTTTGCCCAGCCTACCATCTTCTCAAGTCTTGCAATTTCCTGATCGATAGTGATGCCTGATGCACCAAGGCCCTTATCTGTAGAACCAATTACTACAAATAGTGATGAATATGCACGAGCTTCAAGATCTGCCTTCTGAGGCTCTGAAACATAGAAGAAATCAGAGTTAAGCTTGAATGTCTTTGTCTGAGTTGTCAGAAGTCTAGCCATCTTACCACCAGGGCCCTGTCCTGCATTGGTAATAAGCATTGGAACACTATAAGTCTTTGGTGAATCACCTGTGATTGCAGCGAATACAACAACAGGAACGAAAAGAAGCAATAAAGCAAGAATCAAAGTCTTTCTATTCTTTTGCATAAATATTCCTCCGAGAATAATAATGTTATTTTCATCCTTATTTAGGTTTTATACAACTAATTTACAAAAAAAAGACATTGAATATACAAATAATTTGTTAATATTTTGCTATATAGTAGGGTAATTATTGTAATTCTGCATTATTTGATTAACATAATGTAATCTTATTAACATAACGTTATTATATTA
>CAVHSB010000091.1:0-7893 GCA_963638635.1 Flexilinea sp. | reverse complement strand
GGCAATGGGTGTGTTATATCATCATTAGGCATAGTAAGAATAGGAAGCTGGGTAATAGAGCCCGATCTTCCTGCAAGCTTACCAGATCTCTCATAAAGCTCTGCAAGGTTTGAATAGAGATATCCAGGATAGCCCTTACGAGAAGGAATCTCACCCCTGAGTGTTGCAATCTCTCTTAATGACTCACAATAGTTAGTCATATCTGTCATGATTACAAGAACCTGCTTGCCCTTATCAAATGCAAGATACTCTGCAAGCGTGAGTGCAGTTCTAGGAGTGATTGTTCTCTCGATGGATGGGTCATCTGCAAGGGATAAGAACATAGCAACATTATCAAGAACTCCAGTCTCCTCAAAGGAATTGATGAAGAAGTTAGCTACATCGTACTTAACGCCCATAGCTGCAAATACGATAGCGAAATCTGATTTGCCGCCTCTTACCTTTGCCTGTCTAACAATCTGAGCAGCAAGCTGATTGTGCTCAAGACCGTTTCCAGAGAAGATAGGAAGCTTCTGTCCCTGAATGAGTGTTGTCATTCCATCAATTACGGAAATACCAGTCTGGATGAAGTCTCTAGGATACTCACGTGCAGTAGGATTCATAGGACTTCCATTGACATCTCTCTCATCCTCAGCAGAAGGAGCTGCAACGCCATCCCTGCTCTTTCCTAAGCCATTCATTACTCGGCCAAGCATCTTCTCTGAAACACCAAGAGATAGGCTTTCTCCAAAGAAGTGCATTCTGGTATCTGGTAAGTTCAGCCCATCTGTGCTCTCAAAGCATTGAACGACTACTACATCATCTGATGTATCAAGCACCTGACCAGATTTGATAGAGCCATCTGCGCATTTGATTTCAACAAGCTCACCATATCCAACAGGATGTGTATTTCTCATATAGACAAGTGGTCCATCGATTCTTGATGCACCAACATACTCTCTTCCACTTAAAAGAGATTTCTTTCCATCCTTCAAAAGCTCTTCATTATTTTTCGTCATAAAGGCTCCCTAGCTCCCTTATAGAGCGCTCAAGCTTCAAGCTGAGTCTGTCTATATCATCTACCTTATCATTTGCGATATTGAATCTTGCCTTAGCAATATCCTGAACAACACTGAGTCTTCTGATTTTAACTAGAGGAACCCCCTTAGCTATGGCATCAGAGCCAAGATCATAATACTCAAGAACAAGATCAAGCATCTTCACTTGCTTCTCAACAGAGCAATATCTATCAATGATATCAAAAGCATTCTGCTGCAGGAAAGCAGTCTTGAAGAGTGAGCAAACCTCAAGAATGAAGCTCTGAGAATCAGGAAGAGCATCAGGACCAACAAGCTTGACAATCTGCTGCAGCCTAACCTCCTTCTGCAATAGCTCTAGAATCCTGGTTCTGTTCTTCGCCCACTTATCATCGCTCTTTGAATTCCACCAATCCTTGACCTCATCAACATACTCTGAATATGAATCAAGCCAGCTGATTGCTGGATAGTGACGAGCTGATGCAAGTGACTTATCAAGGCCCCAGAAGCAGCGTACGAATCTCTTTGTATGCTGAGTAACAGGCTCTGAGAAGTCTCCTCCTGGAGGAGATACGGCTCCGATTACAGAAACAGAGCCCTCTTTATCGCATAGAGTCTTCATGTGTCCAGCCCTTTCATAGAACTCAGCAATACGTGTTGGAAGATATGCAGGGAAGCCCTCCTCTGCAGGCATCTCCTCCATACGGCCAGAAAGCTCTCTTAAAGCCTCTGCCCAGCGAGATGTGCTATCTGCCATTATTGCTACATCATAGCCCATATCTCTATAGTACTCTGCCATAGTAATACCAGTGTAAATAGAAGCCTCACGAGCAGATACAGGCATGTTGGATGTATTAGCAATAAGGATGGTTCTCTTCATAAGAGACTCACCAGTTCTTGGATCTATGAGCTTTGGAAACTCTCTAAGAACATCTGTCATCTCATTGCCACGCTCTCCGCAGCCAATATATACAATGATATCAGCATCGCACCACTGTGCAATTGAGTGCTGGGTCATAGTCTTGCCAGTACCGAATCCACCTGGAATTGCTACAGTACCCCCCTTAGCTAATGGGAAGAGAGAATCAATTACCCTGAGACCAGTAACCAAAGGCTTATCAAGAGCAAGTCTTGAGGTGACAGGCCTTGGAATTCTTATTGGCCAGAATTGAGATGCAGTGATTACATGAGTCTTGCCGCTCTCATCCTTTACAAGGTAGAGCTGATCAAGAACAGTATAGTCACCCTCTTCAAAATCATTTATAACGCTTAGCTTGCCCTTTAATGTGGCAGGCACCATTATTCTATGTTCAATACGCTCATTCTCAGCAAGAGATGCAACAACATCTCCTCCCTTTACCGTATCCCCAGCCTTGGCAATAGGCTTAATATGCCACTTCTTTTCATGATCAATAGCTGGAGATGAAATACCACGAGCGATAAAATCGCCACTCAGTTCTCTGAGGTTCTCAAGAGGACGCTGAATACCATCATAGATGTTTCCGATAAGACCAGGACCAAGCTCACAGGATAGTGACATACCCGATCCATAGACATTATCTCCAGGAGCGATTCCTGTAGCATCCTCATATACCTGAACTGTAGCTTCACTGCCATTGAGCTTTACGATCTCACCTACAAGACCAAGCTCTCCGACATGTACAAGCTCCATCATGGCAGCATCTGTAATATCTTTTATAATCAATACAGGTCCATTAACCCTTTTGACCTTACCTACTATTCTGCCTTGCATTTTCTTCCTGAATTATTTTCCTGATATCTCTCTGATAACGTCTCAGACGAGTATCAAGCTGATTATTATATGATACTTTCCCATCAAGAGAAGTAAGAACAACACCAATGCCGTCCAAATGAACGGGGTCCAATGAGAGCGAAATATCTGAGCCAGTTACCTCTTTGACTATCTCCTCAGCCCTTAGAAGCTCCTTATCTGTTACAGGTGATGAAGAGGAGTAAGCAACCTTAGCCTCCCTCTTTCCTAGACCTATAGCAGCTTCAGCTATCCAAGAAGATAATACTGAACTGAATTTCTCAGATTTTGAGAGCGCCTTGAATTCATCATCTACTCTTTCCATGACAGCGCGATAAGCACTATCCATGGCTTTAAGCTCTGTCAGACGATCGATATTCCTCTTTGCACTCTCTTCTTTGCTTTTGATTCTATCAAGCTTCTCGATAAGAAGACGATGCTCTGCTGCAGCCATATCCTCAGCCTTAGCAGAAGCGTCCTCCAATATTCTCTCGCTTTGCTTCTCTGCATCCTTTATGATGAGCTCAGCCTTAGCTCTAGCATTATCAAGAATCTCGTTGATCAAAGGATTTGAGTTATTTGTCATAACGATACTCCCAGCGCTTCATTAACCAAAGACTTCAGATCTCTAGTTCCTGTGCCATCAGAGGAAGAGATCTCAACAACCAGAGGAAAGCTCTCTGAGAAAAGATAACGGTCAACCGTCTCTCTGATGAGAGTAGCAACATCCTCTGTAATTATGATTACACCATAGTTATGGTTATCAAGAGCTTTATTCCAGGCCACCTCGGCCTCCTCCTTTGTCGCTGCAACTATTCCATCAACACCGACAATTGAGAAGCCTAAAACAGTATCTGCATCTCCGATTACGAAGTATTCCATTATCAGACCTTACCAAGAATCATCAGAGCTGTAATAAATCCGAATACTACAAGACCTTCTGCAAGAGCGATGAAAATAAGAGCGTTAGTTGCAATCTCTGGTTTCTCAGAAATAGCACCCATGGCAGCAGAACCTACATGGCTGATAGCCATACCTGCACCAAATGCGCCACAGCCAAAAGCAAGAGCAGCTGCAAAGCAGACCCAAGCTACGTTTCTGCTCTCAGCGCTAGCCTCAGTAGCAGCAGCAGATAGAGATGGTGTGAATAGAAATGCTGTACCAGCAAGTACCAATGCCAGTAAAACGAAAGACAAGCCTACTCTTTTCTTAAATCCATATACGGTCATATCGACCCTCCTATTTCTCTACTTCGACATGGCTCTTAAGCCCAACGGGCTCATATGCAATACCATGTCCAGTAAAATACTTTGTAAAAAATTCATAGTAATTCAATCTCAGAGACTGTATACCAGCTGAAAGTCCCTCGAGAGCGATTACAAGCAAATTGCCAAGTATCAGGATAACAATCTTGAAGGCTATGCTAGATGTGAGATCTGCCATATCCTCAAAGGCTGTCATAAGCGATACATGCGCAATACCGAGACCTGCGACTCTCATGAAGGATAGAGTGTTTGCAAGGAAGCCTGAGAATATCTCCAGGCCCTCTACAAGCGTCTCCATGAAGGTATCCATTATGAGAGATCCGACCTTTATCTTCTTTCCTGTCTTGATCTTCTCATAGATTCTCTCAACAGGAACCTTTATAACAACTAGAATGATGCCAAGCATCAGACAAGCCTTAAACCAAGGAGCTGATGGGAATACCTTGTAGTTTGACTTTACAAAGCCATATCCGAACCAAATACCAAGACCGAATAAAAAGCCACCTACAAGACCATTCTTATCAAATATCAATTCAAGATATCTCTTCTTCCTAAATAGATTTATCCAATTAAGAAGCAAGCCTAGATAAATAATTGCAATACCAAAGTAGATAGTAATCCCAAGAATATCATAGATATCATTTACAAGGCCATTGCCACCGTGTCCATTTACAACTGAATGGTAGTTAAACCATAGAGCTGGGAATACAGAAAAGCCGAAGAAGGATCCAAATAGGATACCACCAACCATAGATGCAGGCCCAAGATAAATCAAAAGATTACATAGATATCTGCTAAGCAGTCCATCCTTAACCATAGGATTCTTCTTATAGTAGATAGAACCAAGAATACCTATTAAGAGAAGAACAAGGCCCTGTCCAAGATCTGCAAACATAAGCATGAACATGAGTATGTATGCAACTGTAGTAAAGGGAGTTGGATTGATTGAGCCATACTCAGGTGTTGCATAGTTCTTAACCATATGCTCAAACGGTCTGAAGAACTTCGGAGAGGATATAGCTACCGGAACATCCTCTCTATCAACATCAGAGTCATCCTTCCACTCAATTATGCACTTGCCATCTGTTGCCTTATATATAGCACTCTCTGTTGCATCCTGGTATTCCTTAGGAACCCATCCAGATAAGAGAGTCGTATTCTTTGTATAGGAGAAATAAGACTCAATCTTCTCAGAAAGCTCATTGATTCTTACAGTTTTCCATAGCTCAACAAGCTCATCCTTCTTTTGAATAATCTTCTCTCTGAACTTCTCTGAAAGTCTTCTGAGCTCTTCCCTTTGGTCCTCTTCTCTCTTTTTGAGAACCTCAAGAGCCTTAGCCATAGCTGACTTCTGGGCATTCTTATCAACGCTCTCAGTCCATCCGAACTTATCAAGGAGCTCTGTGACTCTATTTGAATCACGGCGTAGAGTCAAGGAAATATAAGGCTCTGAATCTGAAATAAATACACCAGAGAGACTCTTAAGCCTCTTCTCTAAATCATCAACATTGCCAGTTATTGTACCAACTCTTAAATCAAGGAACTCAAGCTTCTTACCATCGATATATCCAATCATCTCCTCTGTTGACAGAAGAGCCTGGTTTACCATCTTCTGCTCATCCTTAACGCTCTGAATAGAGGATGAAAGCCTATCAAGAGTATGCTTAGCAGAATCGTAGTCAAGGCTTTTAGCGTTATCAACATCGCTGTCGCTTATCTCAGGGATATCGATTCTAGCCTGGTCAAACAGACCTTCGATTCTGATTCTCATATCAGATAAAGCAGCCTTTGAGATATCGCTCTTATGAGCAGAAATCGAGGAAAGCTTATCAGAGGGAATGGAATCTATATGAACGAACTCCATTACTCCAAGCTCTAGAAGAGCCTTTACTACAGCATCCTTGTGATTATCCATCACAACAGCTGTCAGCATTTTCATCTTACGTGTAAATACACTCATAGAGCCTCCTCCCTTATTTTCTCTTCACTCCATTTGTATAATTTTGCAGAAAGAATAGCACGAATCATCGCATCCTCATTATTTGCAATGAAGAAATAAGCGAGAATAACGCCAACAGATAGCGGATCTCCAGTAAGAAGCTTATTATACTCCTTACCTCTTATTTCACCGAGGAAGTTCTCGATATGGAGAATGCTATCTGCATTCTCACTTCTTGTTGTGATATCGTCGCTCATTCTTCTGACTCTATCAATCTCATCTGCAACCTCAGAGTATCTTGAGCCGATGATCTCTCTTAATACAGAGACAGTATCATCTGATTCCAAAATCCTATGCTTGATTCCAGCCTCATATATATAGCCATATGGGATTATTACTCTCTTAAGCTCATTTCTATCTATCTCATGGTAATAGCCATAGCGGATAAGAAGGAGAATGTTCTTAAGATCCATATCTCTCAGATATATAGAAGAAGCAATAGCTCTATCGCTCTTATCAAGACGATTTACAGCCTCAAAGAGATCCTTGAAGAATAGATGATCTAGAGCAATCTCAAGATCAAAAAGACCTTTAGCTGCTATAGATTGCAGCGTATAGCCAGCTAGAACATCATAATACTTTGTATTCTTCAAAGCATGCAGGACAGTATCATAATCCTGGGCATTGATGATTGCATCAGCATCTATATGGCAGGTTATATCGCTCTTATAAAGATAGCCTGCTCTATATTTGATAGAGTGGTGCCTTACAACCTCTGAATACCACAGTCTTAGAAGGTTCTTAAGATTCTCAATCTCAAGCTTCTCAAGAAGAACCTTGATAAAAAGAGAGATTCTCTCAGGAACCATAGCCTCAACCTCTCTATATGAAGCAATCTCCTCAGAAAAAAGGGCAAGCTCAACCTGCTGAAGATCCCCAGTCTTCTCATAGACCTCAACAAGATTGCTATGTCTTGTGTCCTTTAATGCATTAATAGCTTCAACAAGATTAGGAGCCTTAATCATATCATCAATAGTTCTGCTTTCCTTGATAGATCCGATCCTTGCTCTTAGTTTTGCATTCGCATAACCATAATCAGCAACTCTTGACATATCTACCTCAGTCTATTGAAACAATCCTATCGACAACTCTTTTGGTTGCCTTATTTATAACATCATCAGGGAGTACTGCGGATGCCTCTTCAAGACGTACTCTCTCTTTTTCATATTCGCTTAAAGCTGACTCAAGTGCGTTGTTTTTCTCTTCAAGCTCCTTATTGCCAGCAGCTCTTTCTTCTTCAACGCGCTTTGAAATAAGGCTCTTAGCCTTGCTTTGAGCAGTGAAGATCATATCTCTTGCACGGTCATTGGCATCGCTAACTATCTTCTCTGCCTCAGCCTCTACATTAAGAATATCTTCTATTACTTCACTTTTCATAAGAACTCCAAAGTCATTTGTATTTTTAGCTTTTAAATTGGTTGTGTCAATAATAGCATATTGAGATTTTTTTCATAAATTTGACAGTGTAAATAGATAAATGCTAATCTCTATATGACGGGCAATAGCGCAGGGGTTTAGCGTACAAGTCTGGGGGACTTGGGGTCGGCGGTTCAAATCCGCCTTGCCCGAATAATAACTCATTGTACTTCAATAACATAGAGGTGCACCTCCCCTCCTCCATCTCAAGCAAAGGGGACGTCTCAATCAAGAAGAGGAAAGATACACAATTTTTGATTATATCAGCTTAGAGCCATTCATGCTATATATATTGTTGATTAATCATAAATACTAGCCTATGATGTGAACCCCAAAAGTTGGACTAAGAACTTTAAGCTACTTTTATTATCGCCAAACTCCTTCTGTATTGTAAAGGAGTCATTCCCTTTAAATCATGCTGAATCC